>NZ_JBEYWW010000017.1:0-21201 GCF_040644635.1 Microbispora sp. NPDC046933
CTTCATCAACGGCAAGCTCCTCGAACGCCCCGACGATCAGCCCTCACCAGCAGCTGCTTAGGAACTCGTGATCCACAGGTCTTGACGATTGCTCCGCGCACCCGGACTTCATCCCCAACGAGGAGATCAGCGCGATCTGCTGGTGGGACGGTATCCAGCCCCTCACAGGCCGCGTCCAACCGCTGGACGCCTATCTGGGGAAACTGTCCAGGGTCAGGCGGCCCCGAACGCGCCGTCCCGGAACGGAGGAATCGGCCTCTGCGCAGACGGAAGCGGCCCGGTGCCAGCGAGGAAACGAGGATTTGCCCCGTGATCAGTGAGACAGCTTCACCGCGATGTGTCTCATCCAATTTGAGGCACCACAGGTCAGGGCACTCTTTTGCCTCGTGATCGATGAGACGGGACAACTGGCCTCGGGCCGCTGGTCGAGGTCAGGTGGATGTAGCACACATCCGCCATGCGGCACAGGGCCCTTTCGATCGCCTGTGTCACCGCACTAGGAAGCTCGGCTGCCGTGATGCCGGTGAATCCGTCGATCCGGACGGGTTCACGGCGTCCCAGGACATGAGCCCACAGCACGCCACTGGTGAAGGGGCCGGTACCCGGTCGGGCCAAGCTGGGCGAGTTCGCCTTCGATATCCACGTCGATTGAGCCGAAGAAGTTGATGTTCTCGCTGTGGACCGGGGAGATATGGGCGAGGACCTCGTCATCGATGCGGCGCCCGGAACGGCGCATCGATTCCACCGCCAGGCCGTAGTACTCGGTCGTCCAGGTGATCACGGCGTTGGTGACCAGAGTGAGGCACCAGGCCTGCTCGGTCTGCTGCTCCAGGTGGCGGGCCCGGACCGTGCCTTCGTGGGCATAGAGCAGGTCCCGCTTCAGCGCGTGCAGAGACTCACCCTTGTTGAGCTGGCGGGAGATCTTGCGGCGGTAGGTGGGATCCGACAAGTAGCGGGCGGCATAGATCGTGCGTCGCGCGGAGCCTGCCCCGGTCGGCGAGGGCGGCGATGGCGCGCATACCGGCCTGGTCGTGCTCGACGATCAGGGTGACGGCGCGGACCTGTGCCTTCTGCGCCGCGGCGCGGGTGTCCTCGGCGCGCCGGCATCAGGCAGACCAGGACGCCGCCGGGGCACAGCACGTTCACCGAACGGGTGGCGGTCTGTCCGCCGAGGGTGTCAAGGACGATGTCGTAGCGCTGTTCGGTGTCGGTGAAGTCCTCAACGCGGTGGTCGACGCAGGAGTCCGCGCCGAGCGCGCGCAGGAACTCGTGCTTCGGGGCGCTCGCCGTCCCGGTGACGTGCGTGTCGCCCCGGGAATGATCAGCTTGTACGCCTGGGTGCCGTCCGCCCTGTAGGTCAGCCGGATGCACGTCAGACCGTCGCGCTGGATCGGCCGCAGGTGGACGCGGGGTCGCCGGTCTGCGGTGCCCCGATGAGCTCCTCCAGTGGCATGCCGTGGGCCCCGGCCAGTGGGAGGAGGAGTTCAAGGTTCGGTCGCCGCCCGCCGCTCTCCAGGCGCGACAGGGTGCTCTCCGAAATGCCGGTTTCTGTGGGCAGGTCGGCCAGGGTCAGGCCGCGGCGGCGGGGCAACCGCCGAAGCCTCGAACCCAGGGCCGTCAGCGCGGCGTCGAGATCGTCGTCTACAGTGGCCATCCTTGCTGACTCGGCAACGAGGAACGCAAGCGCCGGACGCGGCCCCAATGTCCAGCCATGGTCTCAACCGTCCACGTAACGGCAGGCGACGACAAGCTTACGAGCATAAGGATCCGCCGCTATGTCACGGCGTCACCTCCTGTCCTGCTGGGCGCATGAGAGCGCGAGGCTAGGGGTCGGATGCCCGGGCGGTCAGAAGGCGTCGACGTACACGTACACCCGGTCGAAGCGGAGAGCGGCCAGGTCGGCGCGGCGAACCACCCAATGGAAGAGGCCCGCCTCCAGCTCCTCGCAGTCGTCTTCACCGCGCCAGGTGGCCAGCAGCGTCCACTCGTCGCCGTCCGCGACGGGCAGCGGCACTTCGTCCCGGGCCACCTCGACCGGGTCCCAGTTGAAGAGAACCGGCTCACCGCCAAGCTGGAAGCGCCAGTGAGGGCGCCAGCCGACCACATGCGACCAGGCGGACTCCAACTCGGCGGCCCGCTGCGACTCCTCGTCGTCGTCCTCCTCGCGCCACGGCCACGACCACTGATGGAAGCAGAAGTTCAGCCGCGCCCGGCGGTAGGTGTCCGGACCGCCGTCCGGGTCGACCGGTCGCTCTGCTGACGGCGTCCCTGCCGGTACATAGCGCACGGCGTCGGCGACCACCGCCCCACTGCCCGGATCGGGATCGGCGAAGAACAGCAGCCGGCCCTCGGCAGGAAGCGGCAGATCCGTCGCCCCGGGCGGCAGGGCCGCGCAGTCGACGGCCGCGACGAACGCCGCCGCCGGCGCGGGGGCGCCCTCCGGCAGCGGCGGGTTCCCGCCGGTCAGCGCCACGACCGGGCCGGAGCCGTCCTCTGCGAGGTAGACCGCCGGGCGGGCGGTGCGTATGTACGCCTCCACCTCCGCGGCCGGAATCCCCCGTGCGGCGGCCTCCGCGCGAAAGCGAGCGGCCCTCGCCGCCGGGGTGTCGTCAACGGTTTCCGTGTCAGTCATGAGACGACCCTATGGCCGTTATTCGGTTCATATGGGCCCCGCCGAACCGGCCACACTGCACCGCCTGGTCGACGACGGCGTCTCGGTCACCGAGGCCGCCCGAACCCTCGAAGGTCAACGCCCCCACTCGGGGGTGGCACTCCGCTCAGACCGGGCCCGCGGAGACCAGCCGGGCCGGGCCCCACGTGGCAGGCACGAACGGCACCCGCTCAGTCCCGGCGGTAGCGGCTGCGGCCAGTGCATCGCGCTCTCCGTCATCACGGCGGCCCGCCCCTGTCCCCTTGCCGGGAAAGGCTGGACGTCAGCGGGGAGCGTAGGACGGCACCTCGAAACCACATGGTCTTGCCGCTAGTGGGGAGTCCACGAACCTTGGCCGGGTCGGTCACTGCGCCGGAAGAGACCACTCGCAAAGCCCGCTTCGCCGGGCCTTCGCCGCGGTCCTCGCTCTCTTCCGCTCCGCTCCCTCGATTCCGCTGAACTTCGGTGGACAGAGCACTAGCGAACACCTGTCGCCCGTGGGCCCCGGTCAGGTCGAGGGCGGGCCGGGTTTTAACTTGACCCAATACTAAATTGAATATAAGTATGACTCCATGGAAAGTGGGGCCAGGCGTCCGTACCGCATGAGTTCCCGTGCCGCAGCCATGGAGGCCACGCGTACGCGCGTGCTGGAGGCGGCGGCCGCGCTGTGGATGCGGCGCTGGTATGACGACGTCACGCTGCAGCACGTCGCCGATGAGGCGGGTGTGTCGGTGCAGACGATCGTCAACCACTTCGGCGGCAAGGATGGGCTGGCCGACGCCGTCGCCGACTGGGTGGCGTCGCGGGCGGCGGTCACCCGCCAGGCGCCGACCGGTGACGTAGCGGCGATCGTGGCCGTGCTCTTCGCGGACTACGAGCGGAACGGCGACGCCAACGTGCTCTGGACCGCGCAGATGGACCGTGTCCCGGCGATCGCCCGGGCGGCCGCTCACGCGCGCGGCCAGCATCGGGAGTGGCTGGAACAGGTCTTCGCCGACCGCCTCCCGGCCCCGGGTCCCGCCCGCGAGCACGCTCTGAACCTGCACTACGCCGCCACCGACGTCTACCTGTGGAAGCTGTGGCGGCGCGACCTCGGCCTGTCGCGTGAGGACGCCGAACGTGCCATGCGCGACCTGCTGACCTCGATCGACCCCAGAAAGAGACACGATGCGTAACAACTTCCTGTTCGCCACCTGGTCGGGCGGCGGGGCCGTGCCGCCCGTCCTGTCGATCGCCCGCGCGCTGCGCGAACGCGGCCACGGCGTGCGGGTGCTGGCCGACAGGTCGCTGCACGAGGAGGTCGCCGCCTGCGGCGTGGAAGCGATCGCCTGGACCACGGCGCCCCAGGGCGATGCCGCCGATCCGGCCAAGGACGTCATCAAGGACTTCGAGGCCCGCACGCCGCTGGGCGCGTTCGCACGGCTGAGAGATCGCATCGTCTGCGGTCCCGCGGCCGACTACGCCCGGGACACGCTGGCCGAGTTGCGTGCCCGCCCGGCCGACGTGCTGGTCACCGAGCACATGCTGCTCGGCGCGGCGACCGGCGCGGAGGCCGCGGGGATCCCCGTGGCCTCGCTGGTGACGACCCTTTATCCGTTCCCCACTCCGGGGGCGCCCCCACCCGGTCCGGGCCTCGCCCCCGCCTCGGGCATGCTGGGGCGCCTGCGCGATCGGGTGCTGACACGGCTGATCCTCGCACCGTGGGGGAAGGGACTGCCGGCGCTGAACGCCGCCCGCGCCGCGCACGGCCTGTCGCCGGTGGACTCGGTGATCGACGCGTTCGATCGCGTCGACCGGCTGCTCGTGCTGTCCCCGCGCGCACTCGACTACCCCGGCAGGCGCTTCCCCGCCCACCTGCGGCATGTCGGCCCACGGCTTGACGACCCGGCCTGGGCCGGGGAGCTGGAGCTGCCGGAAGGAGAAGCACCGCTGGTTCTGGCCAGCCTGAGCTCGTCGTTCATGAACCAGCGCACGCAACTCGAGCGCATCGCCGAAGCCCTCGGCGCGCTGCCGGTGCGCGGACTGCTGACCACCGGCCCGGCCGTGGACCCGGCGACGATCCGCGCGCCCGGCAACGTCCTGGTCACCGCGGCCGCCCCGCACAGCATCGCGCTGCGCCACGCCGCCGTGACGATCACGCACGCCGGTCACGGGACGGCCGTCAAGTCCCTGGCCGCCGGGGTCCCCCTGGTCTGCGTGCCGCTCGGGCGCGACCAGGCCGAGGTCGCACGGCATGTCGAACTCGCCGGCGCCGGGATCACCGTGGGCAAGAACGCCTCATCCCGCACGATCGCCCGGGCGCTCGGCCGTGTCCTGAACGAGCCCTCCTACCAGCGTGAAGCGCGGCGACTGGCGGCCGAGATCGCCGCCGAGACGGCGACCGACCGAGCGGTCGCCGAACTGGAGGCCCTCGCCGGACGAGCGGCCCGCAGGGACGAGGGCGCCTCCGGGCGCGAGACGGCCGAGCCGGGGGTCGAGGAACACCCGAGTCGTATCGCGCGCTAAGCGTTCTACGCCGTCCAGGTCGGGCTGGAGAGGATCGCCCGGCGGCGCGGGGCGTGAGCCGTCTGTGAAAACCGGCCGTCACAGCGAGCAGTTGCTCGCGAAGACGAACGCCGGGTGGTTGTCAGGAGAGCGGCCAGTTGCGTAGGGCGGCGTCGGCCATCCCCTGGAGTTCGTCGCGGCCGACACCGCTCGCGGCTTGCACGGCGATGCCGAATGCCAAGGTGGTGATGTAGCGGGCCAGGAGCCCCGGATCGGTGTCCGGAGGCAGGTCGCCGTCGTCGACGGCTCGCTCGAATCGCGCCCGGACGCAGGAGCAGCCGTTGTTGCGCCAGGCGGCGAGAAGGTCACGGACTCCACGCCCGGAGTCGCTGGCGGTCAGGGCACTCTGAACGGCCAGGCACCCCTGAGGAGCGGCCGGGCGCGTGGTGGTTCGAATGGTGCCGGTCAGGATCGCGGTGGCGACGTCGAGGGCGGTCGGCTCTTCCAGGGCCCGGGTCAGGTATGCGCCCGGGCCTTCGGTGTAGCGCTCCAGGGCCTTGCGGAACAGTTCCTCCTTGTTGCCGAAGGCCGCGTACATGCTGGTGGTGGAGATGCCCATAGCCTCGGTCAGTTTGGCCAGGCTTGCCCCCTCGTAGCCGTGCTCCCAGAAGACCAGCATGGCGCGCTCGAGAGCTTCGTCGGCGTCGAATCCTCGCGGTCGGCCGATGTGGCCGCTCTGTTTGGTCTCCACTCCCGCAGCCTACCGCTTCTGCATCGATCGATGCAGAACGTGCTACGGTCGAGTTCCGTATCGATCGATGCAGAACTCGACGGAGGTTATTCACGTGGGACTACTTGAAGGCAAGACCGCTCTCGTCACCGGCGGCGGCACCGGAATCGGCCTGGCCAGTGCCGTACGGCTGGCGGCCGAGGGCGCACACGTGTTCATCACCGGCCGGCGCAAGACCGAACTCGACGCGGCCGTCGAAGTGATCGGCTCAGCGGCTACCGCGGTGATCGGCGATATCTCGAACCTGGCCGACCTGGACCGGCTCTACGAGACGATCCGCAGCCGGGGACGGGGCCTGGACGTACTGTTCGCCAATGCCTCCGTCGCCGCGTTCGTGACGCTTGAGCAGGTCACCGAGGAGCACTTCGACACCCTCTTCGGGATCAACGTCCGGGGCACGCTGTTCACCGTTCAGAAGGCGCTGCCGCTGCTCAACGACGGTGCCTCGGTAATCTTGAACGGCTCTACCAACGTGGACGTCGGAGACGAGGCGTTCGGCGTGTACGCGGCGACCAAGGCCGCCATCCGGTCGTTCTCCCGGACCTGGGCCAACGAACTCAAGGGACGCGGCATCCGGGTCAACACCATCACGCCCGGCCCGACCGATACCCCTGGTTTGTCGGGGCTCGCTGCCGACCCGGAGCAGGCCGCCGGCCTCAAACAGCAACTGGCTGCGAATGTGCCGCTGGGCCGGCTCGGACGCCCGGAGGAGATCGCCGCCGCCGTGACCTTCCTCGCCTCCGAGCAGAGCAGTTTCATCACCGGTTCGAGCCTGTACGTCGACGGCGGCCTGAACCAGATCTGAGTTCCATGGCCGCACATCCGGCGAGGATGGCGGCGCCTGGCCGGCCGGGCTCGCTCAGGCGGGCGAGCCCGGCCGCCTCGATACGGCAGCCTGGTCCAGGCGATCAACACCCTGATGGCCTCGGGCACCGCATCGGGCGTCACCGCCGATGCCGCCGCCCGGGTCATCGCGAAGGCCGTGACGACCCGTAAGCCGCGCACCCGCTACACCATCGGCCGGGATGCCGCCCTGATCACCCGCCTGACTCGGACGAGGCGGTGCGGCAGCTGCTGCTGGAGCGCGACTACGACTCGATCAACATGGTCCACATCGCGGCCCGGCCGGGCTCGCTCGCAACACCGCTCTACAACGACGCCCGCGGCAAGAGCGCGCCGGTCCTGGCGCTGACCCAGCGGGCGGGCCGACCCGTGGTCGAGCGTGTGGCCGCGAGCGCCGCGCGGTCCGCGGATCCGGCCGCAGAGCGGATGCGGGAGATCGTCCTCGTGTCTCTGGCCCCCTCCCCTAACCGCAGATGATCAGGACACGCTCCCCGCTTCACCGAACCGCAATCAATGCCGGTGCTCTCGCGTCTGGCAGTCAGTCAGGATGGCTGGACTTCGTCGAAGAGGGCGAGGGCTTCGGTGGGGTCCGGGCTCACGAGGCGTTCCAGACCGGCCGCCGTGATCTTCGCCCACCTGCCTGCCCGTGCCCACATCTGTTCCTCGAAGGCGCGGACGGCCTCGTCCAGATCTCCAGGGCCGGGGGCGGCGGCGACGGACTCGGCGAGTTCGGCGCCTTCCAGCATCGCGAGGTTCGCGCCCACCCCCAAGGGGGGCATCAGGTGGGCGGCGTCGCCCAGTAGCGTCACCCCGGGGACGTGGGCCCAGGTGTGGGACACAGGCAGGACGTAGAGGGGGCGGTGGACAAAAGCGGTGCCGTGGCGGAGGAGGTCGAGGACGGGAGCGGCCCAGCCGTCGAACAGAGCCAGCAGGCTTGATCTCACGGCCTCGACGTCGTCCAGGTCCAGATGCCGGTCCAGGTTCGTGTGCCAATCCAGCGGCGCGCGGAACTGGGCGTACACCTTGACGTGGCCGCCGCTGTTGCGCTGGGCGACGAGGGCGCGGTTCACGCCGTACACAGCCATGGAACCGTCGCCGATGAGCCGGGCGAGGTCGGGGTGGCGGGTGTCGACGTCGTCCAGGGAGGTCTCGACCGAGGTGACGCCGGTGTAGTGCGGCGTCGCGGACGAGACTGCCGGGCGGACCCGGGACCAGGCGCCGTCCGCGCCGACCACGAGGTCGAACGTCTCCTGTCGCCCGTCCGCGAAACGGACCAGCACGCCATCGCGGGTTCCCGGCACCACCTCCGTCACGCCCCTCCCCCACTGAACGTCCAGAGGGCCGAGCAGCAGGTCACGGAGTTGCCCGCGGTCGATCTCGGGATTGGCCCCGTCATCCGGACGGGGTTGCCAGTCGCGGAGGACGGTCCCGTCCGTGTCCAGGATGCGCATGGCCTGCCCCTCGGGACGGGACAGCGCCTGGAACTCCGCCAGCAGCCCCGCCTTGCCCAGCGCGAGCTGGCCCAGCTTTTCGTGCAGGTCCAGCGTGCCGCCCGGGGGACGGGCGTCAGGGGCGGGATCGCGTTCGAGGACGGTGACGGGGTGATCGTGGCGATACAGAACGCGGGCGAAGGTAAGGCCGGCGGGGCCGCCCCCAACCACCGCGATACGGTGTCTCATGTCTATACACTGTATTTTCCGGAGACGGTGTATCGCAACAGTACGATGTATCCATGACTGTGTGGGACCGGCCGGAGCCGCCGACTCGCCCCGCGCCGCTCGACCGGGAGCGAATCGTCGCCGCCGCCATCGCACTGGCCGACGAGGGCGGGCTGGAGGCGGTGTCGTTGCGCAAGGTCGCCGCCCGGCTGGACGCCGGCCCGATGCGGCTGTACGGATACATCTCGACCAAGGAGGAGCTGTTCGACCTCATGGTGGACGAGGTCCACGCCGAGATCCTCCCCGAGGAGGAGCCCGGCGACTGGCGGGAGGCGCTGCACGTCCTCGCCCACCGCACCAGGCAGGCCGCTCTCCGTCACGAATGGCTGGCCGACCTGCTCGGCGGCCGCCCGGCCCTGGGCCCGAACGCCCTCGCTGTGACCGAGGCCACGCTGGCCGCTCTCGACGGCGTCGCCGACCTCGACACCGTCATGCGCGCCGTGGAAACTGTCAGCGCCTACTTCACTGGCGCGATCAGGCGCGAGATCGCGCACCTGCGGGCCGAGCGCGCCACGGGCCTGTCCGAGCGCGAGTGGCAGCGCGCCTCCGGCCCGCATGTGATGAGGATGCTGGCCACGGGCCGCTTCCCGGCGCTGGCCAAGGTCGTGCACGACGGCACAGATGTGGATGCTGAGGCGTCCTTCGCGACCGGCCTGGACTGGGTCCTCGACGCCGTGGCCGCCAAACTCGCCCGGCCGCCGGCGTGACGCTCAGGATTTCCAGGTGACATCCGTGGCACCGCATACCCAGAGGGGACTCCGGCTCCGGTAACGCCCCGGCCAGCACGAACTGGGGCGTTACCGGAAGCACCGCCTGCGTCAGGGCTCGAGGTCGGTCACCCCTCTGCCGCTCGACATGTCGAGCGGCACGGAAACCTGGTCATGCGCGATCAACCAGTCGCCGTCGGTCTTGCGGAAACAGAAAGTGCCCCGGACCCACATGCCGCTCGTCGCCGTCCCGTTCTTCAGCGTGCCGCTGAGCCGGCCGAAGCAGTGACCGAATGCCACGTCTTCGCCCACGGTGAGCGTCAGGTCGCGTACCTCGTAGTCCACTTCCTGGAAGAACGCGAACGCGTTCGCCCAGTTCTTCAGTTTCGCGTCTATCCCTACGTGCTGCAGCGGCGGCTCGACGTCGAAGGACACGACGTCCGTCGCGTAGAGCCGCTTGAGGCCTTCGAGATCCTTGGCCCGGATTCCTTTGACAATCTCGCCGATCCGCTGCCTGATCCTGGCTTCGTCTTCCTCGCGTCGCGTAGGCATCGCTACCCATCCCTTCAATGTGGCATCGTGTCTTCTCACCGGTACGACCGAACAGCACCCCGAAATGTCAGGTCGCGGCGACGATGACCGGGGAAGCGGCGCGAGGGCGGCGCTCCAGCAGGTGAGGTGACCTGGCGCCCGTCGTCGGGGCAGTCAGACACTGACGCTGGGACCGGCATCCTCGGCCCGCACCCGATAGACGCTGGCCAGCGATGGGTGGCGGCCCTTTGTTCTTGCCGGTGGGAATGACCAGCTTGGCCGCGATCTCCGGCGCAGATACGCCCCGGGCGTAGGCCGCCATGTCGTCGTCGAACACCTTCGGACGGCCGCCGTGGCGTCCGCACTCGCGCGCCGAGACCTGGCCCTCCAGCGACTTCTCCCGGATGTACTCGCGTTCGGACTCGGCCATCCCGGCGAAGAACGCGAACAGCGCGGCCCCGTGCCCGCTCGGGTCGTACACGCCCTGCAACGGGCCGGTGAGCAACTCCAGCTGGATATCGGCCCGCCGCAACTGTAGCTGTCGTTACACAAAGCTACTTTGGGGCTCATCGCACGAACCCGAGCGGGGGGCCCTCCGGCGAGCTTCGAGCGCATCCAATATCAGGTCCAGGCCGTAGCTGAACTCGCTGGTGTAGTCGTAGCCCGGCCGCAGGGCGTGGTCGCGGATCATCTCGGTGAGGTACGGCAACTCCTCCGCCGGCAGATGCCGGAGGATGCCGCCGGCCACTTCCTCGACATCGTCCGGCGTCGTCATCGGCAGGTTCGCCTCCTGCAAGACGAACCCGGAGACGTAGCTGTCGATGAGCGAGACGGCGTGCGCGGCCATCGGCAGCGTGAACCCCGCCTTCCGGAGGACGCCCAGGACGGCGTCGTGGTGGCGCAGCGTCGCCGGTCCCGGATCGCGACGGGAGTCCATGAGGCCGAGAGCCCAGCTGTGCTGCGACAGGACCACGCGCGCGGAGAAGGCACGCGTGCGGATCGCATCGCGCCAATCGTCGCATTCAGCACCGGGTAGCTCGATCGCCGCGAACACCATGTCGACCACGCCGTCGAGGATCGCGTCTTTGTTCGGCACGTGGTGGTAGAGCGACATCGCCTCCACGCCCAGTTCCTGCGCCACCCGGCGCATCGTGATCGCCTCCACGCCGCCGCGATCCGCGACCCGGATCGCGGCTTCCAGCACGAGGCCTCTGCTGAGCGGTTGTGGTGGTGGCACGACGGCTCCGGGGTGTGGGCGGGTTGACAGCCTTACGATCGTAAGCCAACCTTACATCCGTAAGCAGCCTTACCAGTGTAAGGCTCTCCAGGTTCGCGTCAGCCAGGGCTCAGCCAACACCTGACCTGCGACGCGCCCCGCCGGGGCGAGAGAAGGAGATTCGATGCCGATGCCGAGGTGGTGGGGGCACGTGAACAAGAGGATGTTCAACCCCCGCGCGATAACCGGCGGGAGATGGCCGGTGCTGATTCACATCGGTCGCATTTCTGGCGCTACGTACCGCACGCCGCTCGATGCGCATCCCGTCGACGGCGGTTACCTGTTCGTTCTGGTGTATGGATCGCACTCCGATTGGGTGCAGAACGTCCTGGCGGCCGGAGGCGCGCGGCTCCGGGTCGACGGGAGAGAGGTGGAACTCACCGCCCCACGCCTTGTCGGGAAGGAGGAGGCGTTCCAGGCCCTCCCCGATGAGGTGGCACGCCCACCGAAGCTGCTCCGCATCACCGAGTTCCTCCGCATGGACCTGCTCACAGGCTGACCCTGGCCGCCGCCCCGGCAGTCCCCGTCTTGCGCGTCGGGGAGCCTGAACCTCGCCGATCCGGCGCCGACACACTTCGCCACCACGACAATTACAGGACAAGCATCGTGCATACAAACAGGCGGGTAACCACAATTGCGGGCGCACTGGTCATCGTAGGCATGATCGCCGGCGCGCTGAGCATCGTTCCCGCTCTCGAGGAGCCACGCTATCTCGCTCTCATTTCCGCACACGAGAGCCAGGTCATCGTCGGCGCAGTTGCTCAGTCCATCATGATCCCCGCCTATGTCGGGTTCGCACTGTACCTTTATCCGACACTGAGGGCGGAGAACGAAGCGCTCAGTCAGGGTTTCCTTGGGTTCAGGCTGATCGCAGCGACGTTCCACTTCATAGGCGTGATTATCCTGCCCTTGTTTCTTGTGCTGGGCCATGCATTCACCCAAGCCAGCGCTTCGGACGCATCCCGCTTCGAGGTCTTGGGTGAGCTGCTTCGGACGGCGCGCGACTTGGTCAATCACGTCGCATTGATCATCTCGCTGAGCCTCGGAGATCTCCTGTTGTTCCGCATTCTATGGCGGTCGAGATCTGTCCCTCGATGGCTATCCGGTTGGGGATTCCTGGGAATAGGAGCAGCTATATCGGCGAGCTTCTTGGTGCTGCTTCGCCTAACTGACGTGGTCACGCCGCTCTACCTGGCCATGAATGCGGCACTGGGCCTGCAGAGCTTTGTCTTCGCCATGTGGTTGATGACAAGAGGCTTCGCTACGAATGCATCAACCACGGCACACCAGCACAGCGTCCGGCGCGGCTGACGCGCAGGCCGTCCCGCCCTGTTGCGATTGCCAAGGCATTCCCAACAGGGATGGGCTGGACGCCTTCGCGCATGCGACCGGCGGCTGTCCATCTCCCGGCCGGGTCGGTCACCTGGCCTGCTCGCCAGCCACGCTGCAACCCCTTCGGCCACACCGAGCCGGACATGCGGACCTTGAGCGTCGGCCAGCATGGTTGCACAGGTAGAGACCATCAGCACCGCGGAATGTGAGGCGACGGGCCGGCCTCACAGTTCACCGCGCTGTCTTGTCGAACTGGTAAGGGCAGAACTCGACCCAGGGAGCTTCCGGAACCATGACCAACCACTCGGGACCAGGACACGACCGGTCCGACGCAGGTCTGAGCGCGATCATCAGCGAGCGGCGTCAACTGATCAATCTCGCCTACCGGCTGCTCGGTTCCCTGGCCGAGGCCGAGGATGTCGTCCAGGAGACCTACGCCCGCTGGTATGCCATGTCCCCGCGGGAGCAGGACGCCATCGCGTCCCCCGGCGCGTGGCTGACCAAGGTCGCCGGCCGCATCTGCCTCAACGCGCTCTCCTCGGCGCGGGCCCGGCGGGAGACCTACGTGGGCGAATGGATCCCCGAGCCGCTGCCCGACCCGGCGGAGTGGACCGCCGGGCGGTCGGACGGCATCGGCGCCGACCCGGCCGACCGGGTCACTCTGGACGAGTCGGTCAGCATGGCCTTCCTCGTCGTGCTCGAGGCGATGACCCCGGCCGAGCGCGTCGCGTTCGTCCTGCACGACGTCTTCCGCTACTCCTTCACCGAAGTGGCCGAGATCGTTGGCCGTACCCCGGCGGCCTGCCGCCAGCTGGCCTCCTCGGCGCGCCGCCGCATCCGCGACTCACAGGCCGCCGCGACGCCGGTATCCCGGCAGGCCGGCATCGTCAGGGACTTCAAGCAGGCATGGGAGGCCCAGGACATCAACGCCCTCATCGGGCTCCTCGACCCCGGCGCCACGGGAATCGCCGACGGCGGCGGCCTGGTCAGCGCACTGCTCCGCCCGATCGAGGGCGGTGAGCAGATCGCGCGTTACTTCGTCGGCCTTGCCGCCAGAGCGCCCGGCCTGACCATCCTGGAGCGTACGGTCAACGGCCAGCCCGGCCTGATCGCCCAGCAGGACGGCGTCACCGTGTCGGTGTACGCGTTCGAGGTCGCGGGCGACCGGATCAAGCGCATCTGGGCCGTACGCAACCCCGACAAGCTCCACCCGTGGACAGGCTGACGCGCACTGCCCAACCGGGGGGCCGAGCTTCAGCGTGTCTCCCTGGGTTCGCCGGTGATCCAGTTCCAGCTGGTGATCGTGGTGCGCATCAGGCGGGCGGCGGTCGACAGGTGACTGCCGGCACCCCAGTGCAGGGTCACCCTGCGACGGCAGTCGGGGCTGTCGACGGCGATCCAGGTGAGGGGGACACGCATGACGCTGCGGCGGGCGAAGGCGGGGACGAGGCCGATGCCGAGTCCCGCGCTGATCAGCTCCGCGATGGCGGCGGACTCGTCGCTTTCGCAGACGATCTTCGGGGTGAGGCCTCGTGCGGCGAAGAGCCGGTCGAGCAGCCGGCGTAGCCAGTGTCCCTTTCCGGCGGTGATGAAGGGCTGGTCGGCGAGTTCGTCGATGCTCACGGACGTACGGCCCGCGAGCGGGTGATCGAGCGGCATGCCCACCCCCACCGCCTCGTCGAGCAGCTGCACCGACTCCAGGCCTTCGGTGTGGATCGGCTGCGAGGCGACACACAGGTCGACCTCCTGGGCCCGCAGGCGGCGGGCCATGTCCTCGGCCGGCGACCAGTGGAGCTCGATCTCGACGGAGGGATGGGCTCGCTTGTAGGCCGCCAGCGGGCCGGTGAGGGTGAGGAAGGTTTCCGACGCCAGTCGCACGGTGCCCAGGCCCTCGCTGGTGGCCTCGGCGACGGCGCGTCGTCCGGCCTCGAGCTCCCCGAGGGAGCGTTCGACGTGATCGCGGAAGAGCTTGCCCGCGTCGTTGAGCCGAAGCCGGCCGCTCCGGTCGAACAGCGGCGTGCCCAGCTCGCTCTCCAACCGGGCGATGCTGCGGCTCAGCGACGGCTGGGCGATGCGAAGCTCGTCGGCTGCCCGGCTGAGGTGCTCCAGCCGGGCCACCACCAGGAACTGCTTGAGCGTGCCGAGGTCCATCATGACTCCCAGAGCATAACCACATAGCAATATTGATCTTAGACAAGATAACTCGCCAGCTATAGCTTCGGGGTCGTTCGCGAATCGAGAACGGAGTGAGGAGGGATCCACATGCTCACCGTGGCCGCGCCCCGGACGACTCCCACGGGATGGACGCTGCGGGCCGTCGTGAGCGCGCACGCCGTGGCGATCGCCGGCCAGCCGGTGTTCGCCGGGGTGTATCTGACCGGCGACTACGCCGGTTTGAGCTTGCATACGGCCGGCGCCAACGCCGTCACCTCCATCGGATACCTGCAGGCGATCGCCGCGATCGCGGTCTGGGTCCGGCTGCGCCAGGTCTGGCCGTTCCTCGCCACGACGGCGGTGGTGGCGGCCGAGACGGTGCAGTACTTCGCCGGGTTGGACGGCGCGCTGTGGCTGCACCTCCCCTTGGGGGTGATGACCGTCGTCGCGGTCGTGCTGCAGTTCGTCGACGTGTGGCGGCGGCCTCTCCTGCGTGAGGGGGCCGGGAATGCGTAGCAGCCGTGGCATGACCAGGCGGCGGGTGCTGGGCATCGGCGGGGCGCTCGGGCTGATGGCCGCCACCGGGCTGACGAGCGCGGCCGCGCTGGCCCGCCGGCCGCCTGCCACCGGCGCCCAGCTGCGCAGCGCCGTACCGCTGCCGCCTCCGTTCCAGGTGCCGCTGCCGATTCCCGCCGTGCTGAAGCCGGTCGGCACCTCCGGCGGCGCCGACCGTTACGAGATCACCCAGCGCGAAGCGAGCGTGGAGATCCTGCCCGGTGTGAACACGCCGATGTGGACCTACGACGGGACCTTCCCCGGGCCGACGATCGAGTCGCGCCGCGGCCGGCCGGTCACCGTGTCACACCGCAACGAGCTGCCCGTCCCGACGGTCGTCCACCTGCACGGCGGCCGGACCCCGGCGGCCTCCGACGGTTACCCGACCGACCTCGTCCTGCCCGAAGGCAGGCAGGAGCACTCCATGCACGTGGGGCACGGTTCCGGGCACGGCATGCACGACCCGCGGGCCGTGGTGACCGAGCTGACGCGGGACTACACCTTCCCGCTGGACCAGCGGCCGACGCTGTTGTGGTACCACGACCACCGGATGGACTTCACCGCCCCCGCGATCTGGCGCGGCCTGGCCGGGCTGCACGTCGTGCGGGACGACGCCGAGGACGCGCTCGGCCTGCCGGCCGGACCGCGCGAGCTGCCCCTCATGATCGCCGACCGCGCGTTCGCCGCCGACGGCGGCCTCGACTACCCCGCCCTCGACCCCGCCCTGCGCGTACGGCCCGGCGTCCGCGAGCCGTACCTCGCCGGGGTCCTCGGCGACGTGATCCTGGTCAACGGCGCGCCGTGGCCGGTGCACGAGGTCGACGCGGCCCGCTACCGGCTGCGCGTCCTCAACGCCTCCAACGCCCGCCACTACGAACTCGAAGCGGTCACCGACGACGGGCGCCGTCTCGATCTCGTCCAGATCGGCGCCGACCAGGGGCTGCTCGCCGCGCCGGTCACCCACCGGCTGCTGCCGATCGCCCCGGCCGAACGTTACGACCTGGTCGTCGACTTCGCGAGTGTCCCGATCGGCGGCCTCGTCAGGGTGGTCAACCGGCTCGGCTCCGGCCGTACCCGCGACGTGATGGCCTTCCGCGTCGCGCGTAAGGCCGCCGACGACAGCCGTATCCCGCGCACCCTGTCCACCGACCTGCCGGCCTGGCGCCGGTCGGACGCCGTCAGGGTGCGCGAGTTCGCCTTCCGCGCCGGGCGGATGCACGCCGGCCACGGCTGGCTCATCGGCGGCCTGCCGTTCGACCCCGCCCGCACCGACGTCACCACCCGGCTGGGCGACGTCGAGGTCTGGCGGCTCGTCGCCGACGTCCACCATCCCGTCCACCTGCACCTGGTCGGCTTCCGGGTGCTCTCGCGCAGCGGCAGGCCGCCACTGGCCCACGACGCGGGAGTCAAGGACACCGTCTCGCTCCGGCCGGGCGAGTCCGTGGAGATCATCACCCGTTTCGACGGCTATCGCGGCCGCTACCTCTTCCACTGCCACAACGCCGAACACGAGGACATGGGCATGATGGCCAACCTCGAGATCGTCTAGTACTCCAGCGGCGTCCCACTTGGCCCGGTTCAGCAGGTGCCGCAGGCGGGTTCGACCCGCGTGAACCGGCCCGCGGTCCGGCCCGTCAGAGCCTCGAACGCCTCCTGCCAGCGGGCAGAGTCCGCGCTGTGACCTGCGGTCACCGCGTGATCGTTTGTCTTGGTTCACTACCGGAGGAGTTCGCAGAAGCGGTCCAGGGCGCGGTCGGTGCGGTGGCGGTCGCCGGTGGTCGTCAGATCGAACAGAAGGCCCCGGATGACGGCCATGACCAACGTGGGAGTGACGGTGTCGTCAGGGGTGGTGGCGATGTCGCGGAACGTGGCGCCGAGGGTGTTGAACCAATTCGTGATCGCCTCGGCTCGGTCCGGGTAGTTCTCGGGGTGAGCCAGGCCGTCGGCGTGCACCTCGAAGATCAGCCGGACGTACGGGGCACGCTCGGGCGCGCTGATCCAGGCCCAGATGCCGCGCAGGCGTTCCTCCGGAGAGGCCGCCTCCGGTGGGAGGTTCTCAGCCAACCGTGTCGCACCGCGGCGGCGGGCCTCGGCAAGGACGGCAGTTACCAACTCCTGCTTACTGCCGAAGTCGTAGAGCAGCATCCGCGGGCTGGTACCGAGAGCCGCGGCCAGCGGCCGCAAACTCAACCCGGCCAGGCCGTGCGCCAGTACGTAATCGGTCGCCCGCGCCAGCGTGGCCTCCCGTCGGGCGGGATCTGGGGGTCGCCCCACGGTGGATCACCCTCTCGCCAGCGCCGATCTCAGCCTACGTCAGTATATGGTACGACTGTTTCAACAATGGGAGGAGACAGTCATGCACTCACTCGACCGGGCACTCGTACTGGGCGCCGGAGGTCTCGTCGGCATGGCCTGGATGGCTGGGCTTGCCTGCGGACTGCGCCGCGCCGGGGTCGATCTCGGCGAGGCCGATATGATCGTCGGCACCTCGGCCGGTGCGATCACCGCCGCACTGCTGGCCACCGGCCAGGACCCCGACCGGCTCGCCACCCCGGTGCGCCCTGCCGACTCCGGCAGCGGTCCTCCCCAGGTGGACGGGCGCCGGCTGGGCGAGGCGTTCGCGGTGCTCGCCAGTGCCGCCTCGAACCCGGACGAAGCGCGGCGCCGAGTGGGCCAGATCGCGCTCGCCGCCGAGACCGGCCCCGAGCAGGCACATGTCGCCAGGATGCGCGCCATGGCCGGCGTGGACCAATGGCCGGACCGGCAGCTGCTCATCACCGCGCTGGACGCCGAGACCGGCGAGCAGGAGGTCTTCGACCGGGCCAGTGGCGCACCGCTGCCCTCCGCCGTGGCGGCGAGCACCGCCTTCCCGGGCATCTACCCACCGATCACCATCAACGGCCGCCGTTACATGGACGGCTCCCTGCGCTCAGCGACCAACGCCGGACTCGCGGCCGGAGCCCGCACGCTCGTCGTGATCGACCCGCAGGCGCACCTGTTTCCCCGCGAGTTGCTCCACCAGGAGCTGGCGGTCGCCGGGGCGCACACAGTGGTGACCATCGAGCCCGATCCGGAATCCATACGCGTGTTCGGCTCGGACCTGAATGACCGGACGGCCTGGGAACCGGCCTACCAGGCGGGTCTTCGCCAAGCCACCGATGCCGAAGAGCAGCTCCGTCTCGCGTGGAAGACCGGATCAGACACGGACTGAGCGCCGCCCGATCTCCGGGGTGGTGCGCCGAGGGCCGGGGCCAACGAGACGCAGGCAGCGATGCCTGCCGGCCGCACCGGGTACGTGATCGTGTACCTGGCTGAGCGGATGACCTCGTGCCCGAACCGTAGTCGGCGCCGGCCCTACTGGCAGCTGATTCGCGACCAGCCACCAACCGTCAGAAGGCCGTCCGGCCGTCAAGATCACTATCTACCGCTAAGGAGCATCGCGTTCAGGCGGTGCGTACGGGTTGGCGCAGGATGGTGCGCAGGGCCGCGGGGTCGGTCTCCTGGACGCCACTCAGGTAGACCTCGTGGTGGAGGCCGGCCGGGACGAGGCCGTGGGCCCGCATGAAGTCGTCCATGAGCGCGAGCGATTTCGGCTCCTCGTCGAAGGAGCCGTGGTGGGTCATCTGGACGCACCACCCGTCGGTGAAGGTGACGAGCTGGACGGCGTCGATGCCGAGGGCGGGCCGGGCGGCCTCGCGGGCCCGTTCGGCGAGGGCGGGGTCGAGATCGGCGGGCAGGCGGAGGAACAGGTGCCAGTGCCAGTCGTCCCTGGGGACGTCGAGGGGGTGGCGGGTGGTGTCCTCGACCCACCAGCGGCCTTCCAGCACGGGCATGGGCAGTCCTCCGGCGAGGCCGGTGAGGGGCCCCGCGACGGCGTACAGGGCGGTGATCGCGGCGATGTGCGCGGGCCCGCCGGGCGCGCCCCGTCCGGTGACGCCGAGTCCCGTGACGGGACCGAAGTCGGCGAGTTCAGGGGTGTCGGCGGCGGAATACCAGTCGGGACGCCGGTTCATTCTTCGTCCTCCAGTCGGATCATCAGGTGGGTGACCAGCCGCTCGGGCGGGGTGGTCGCGGGGTCGGAGACGTAGGCCTCGCGGAGGGGGCCGGTGGGGGCGTGCCCGCGTTCGGCGCACCAGGCGAGCAGGGCGTGGGCGGTGAGCGAGATCTGGTCGTAGGGGCCGACGTGGGCGGCGGTGGCGAACATGCCGCCGGGCAGGATGCCGGGGTCGGCACCGGGCACCCGCGGCAGGCCGGTGCCGGTAAGCGCGACGGCGACGGGAATGGACTCGCCGTAGTCGAGCGGGAACAGCCCGATCAGGGCGGGTGCGGCGGGTGCGGCGGCCAGCAGGCGCGCGACGCAGGCGGAGGTGGCGCGGCCGATGTCCTCAGGGGTGGCGGCCAGGTCCCGGACGATGATCGCGGGGCGCGGGGGTTCGGTGACGAGGGTGACCTCGGCGCCGGGCAGGCCGGTGGCGAGGATACGTTCGAGGCTCTTGAGGGTGCGCCTGCGGCGGGCGAGCTCGGCCTCCAGGTCGTCCTTGACCCGGGCGAGCGCGGCGGCCGCCGAGTCCTCTCCCCCGGTTTCCCCCGTTTCCCGGGCGCCGGACAGGACGGCCGCGACGACGGGCAGGGGGACGTCGAGGGAGCGCAGCAGGCCGATGACGAGCGCGTCGCGGGCCTGGGCCGTCCGGTAGTAGCGGTAACCGCTGGCGGGGTCGATCCAGGCGGGTTCGAGCAGGCCGAGCGTGGCGTAGTGGCGCAGTTGCTTGACGCTGAGCCGGGCGAGGCGGGCGAACTGCCCGATCGACAGGAGGTCGTCGTTCACGTGCCCAGAATGGACCCTCCCCCAGTGGGAGAGTCCATTCGCCTACGATCCCCTGTGGCGGTGACCGCGCGGCCCCCGGCGGCCGGGGGCTCACAGACCGATGTCGGCCTGGGGCCCGGCGTAGGTCTTCACGAGGGAGGGGACGTTCGCCGCGGGGTCGAGCGTGTAGGAGTAGAACGAGCTCGGGGTGAACGCCGAGCCGCCGCTCTCCTGCCGCCCGGTGCAGCCGACGCAGATGCTGCCGCTCTGCTTCAGCTGGGCCGCGTCGTCCTTGTAGTAGGGGTCCTTGACGTTGTCGAAGTAGCTGTTCTCCAGCACCATCCTGGTCGCGCCCCGCGCGTAGTCGCCGTACGCCGCGATGTTCTGCAGGTAGTTGTTGTAGAGGTGGGCGTAGGCGACGTTGTCGGTGCTGGGATTGCGCTGGTTGTTGTCGTGGATCCAGTTGTGGTGGATCGTCATGCGGGCGGTCACGTTGTCGGTCCACCCGATGCCGAAGGCCTTGTTGTTGTCCGACAACACGTTCCAGGACACCGTCAGGTAGGTGGTGTCCTCGCGGCTGTCGATGAGGCCGTCGTTCATCCGGGTGATCGTGTTGTGGTCGATCCAGACGTGGTGCGCGGTGTCCATCTGGATGCCGTCGTAGTCGAATTCCTTGTCGTCGGGGTCGTCCTCGGCCATCCGGGTGTCGCGGATGGTGAGGTTGCGAATGATCACGTTGTGCGCCCCGGAGCCGAGGAAGAAGCCGCCGTTGATGATGTGGCCCCGGGTGCCGACGCCGATGATGGTCTTGTTCGAGGCGACCTTGATCTCCGTGCCGTACGGGGTGACGGTGATCGCGCCGTTCACCTTGATGACGTACGGCTCGCTCGCGGTTGCGTACTTCACCAGGTCGGCGTAGGTGGTGACGGTGACCGTCGCGCCGGCCGCGCCGCCGGTGGTGGTGCTGTCACCCATGCCGCTGGTCCCGGCGAACCCGTCGGCCTTGTCGGACCAGGTGCGTCCGCCGCCGGAGACGGGGGTGAACAGCCATTGCTTGTTGGTGTTGGCGGTGCAGGTCTCCTGGATGACGGCGGCGCCGGAGGAGGTGGAGGCGCCCTTGTCGCTCAGGCACAGGCCGCTGGCGACGCTGACGATCTGGTAGGTGCCGGAGCCGGAGGCGACCAGGCGCCACTGCTGGTTGGTCTTGGTGCCGTCGCCGCAGCCCCACTGCTGGATCTGCACCCCCGAGGCGGTGGACCCGCTGGGTACGTCGAGGCAGCGGCCGCTGTTGACGTTGACCAGGGTGTAGATCCCCGATCCGGTGGGCTTGAGGGTGAACTGCTGCCAGGCGGCGGTG
>NZ_JBEYWW010000017.1:21297-192505 GCF_040644635.1 Microbispora sp. NPDC046933
GGTGGTGCAGCCCCACTGTTGCAGCAGTGCGCCGTTGTCCTTGGAGCCGGACACGACGTCCAGGCACATGCCGCTCTTGGTGACACTGATCTGGTACGTCCCACCGGCCGAGGGCACGGCCGCGTACGCGGGCACGGCGTGCAGCGCGACCGCCGCCAGCGGCACGGTGGCGAGGACGGCGGCCCGGAGTGTGGTGACACGCATGTCTGTTCCTCGGAGGTAGAGGGTCAGCCGATCGGGTTCCATCCGTCGGACCCGGCCAGGTACTTCTGCGGGGTGTGGTTCGCCGCCTGGGAGTCGCTCATCTGCGGCCGGTTGGAGTTCACCGTGGCGCCGGCGCCGGTGTTCTTGTATTCGAAGAAGCGGGCGTTCTTCCAGGAATTGCCGGACATGTCGGTCCAAGGCTGGGAGGTCTTGACCGTGGAGCTGAGCGTCGACTCCCGGTAGAGGACCTGGGCGTTCGGCCCCCACGGGCGGCCCAACTGGGTGGTGTTCGCCGTGGCGCCGGAGATGCGGGACCTGTAGATCAGGAAGCCGTAGGTCTTGCCGGCGTCGGTCCTGGCGGCGGTGATCGGCGCGCCGGTGCTGCGCTTTTCGTAGATGTCGCAGTCGTTGATCACGATGGTGCCGTCGCCGAAGACGAAGTCGACGGTTCCCTCGACGTAGGAGCCGGTCATGTAGGCGCGGGCGGATGCGTTGACCAGGAACGTGTCCTGGTCTCCGAGCAGCCGCACGTTCGACAGGACCGCCCGGTCGGCGTTGAGGTTCAGCGCGACGGCCTGCTGGCCGGTGCTGCTCGTGTTCTCGTCGAAGTCATTGGAGATCGTCAGGTTGGTGAGGGCGGCGTCGTGCCCGTTCACGAACGCCGTGGCGCTGTTGAAGGTGCCGTGCGTGCCGGCGGAGTGGTTGTTGACGATCACCACGTCCTTGGCCGCGGAGCCGAGGCCCTGCAGCGTGATGTACGGCTTGTTCGCCGGGATCGTGACGATTTCCCGGTAGGTGCCGGGCTTGATCGTGATGACCACGCGGCTGCCGTTGTTCGCGGGCACCGCGTCGATCGCGGCCTGCACCGTTCGGTACGTGCCTGTGCCGTCGGCGGCCACGGTGGCGGCGCCCTGCGTGCCCACGGGGGTGAACAGCCACTGCTTGTTGGTGTTGGCGGTGCAGGTCTCCTGGATGACGGCGGCGCCGGAGGAGGTGGAGGCGCCTTTGTCGCTCAGGCACAGGCCGCTGGCGACGCTGACGATCTGGTAGGTGCCGCTTCCCGAGGCGACCAGGCGCCACTGCTGGTTGGTCTGGCCGCTGCCGCAGCCCCACTGCTGCAGTTGCACTCCGGAGGCGGTGGAGCCACCCGGGACGTCCAGGCACAGGCCGCTGTTAGCGTTCACAATTGTGAAAACACCGGACCCGGCGGGCTTGAGGGTGAACTGCTGCCAGGCGGCGGTGGTGCAGCCCCACTGTTGCAGCAGTGCGCCGTTGTCCTTGGAGCCGGACACGACGTCCAGGCACATGCCGCTCTTGGTGACACTGATCTGGTATGTCCCACCGGCCGAGGGCACGGCCGCGTGCGCGGGCACGGCGTGCAGCGCGACCGCCGCCAGCGGCACGGTGGCGAGGACGGCGGCACCCGCGGCGGCGCGCCGGGCGGCCGGGCGGCGGGTTCTGGGTGGGCTCGGAGCTGTTGCGGGGGGTGCGGTGGGCATCTGCGCTCCTTCGGACGCACGCTGTCTGAACGGGAGGATCACTGCTCGCCCCGGGGAGGACCTGCATCGGCGCGAGAGCCACCGCAACGTAAGCGAACTGCGCGAATTACGTCAATCGTCCAAACTAAGGCGGACGCATTGCCGCTGATCAATCGTGTGAACTGGGTGCGAAACTTTCATCGGGCGCGCCCCGCCTGACGACGGTCCAGGAGCGGCGGAAGCCGCCGCCTCAACTCGCTCAGCTCGCTTGACCCTCACGCCGCGGGAGGCCGCAGGCTTGGACCCGGAAAGGAGGAGAACCCATGGGTTACTCGGTGGGCCAGGTCGCCCGCTTCGCGGGGATCACGGTGCGGACGCTGCACCACTACGACGAGATCGGGCTGCTGCGGCCCGGCGAGCGGTCGGCGGCCGGATACCGGCGCTACAGCGAGCAGGACCTCGACCGGCTGCAGCAGGTGCTGTTCTACCGGGAGTTGGGGTTCTCCCTGGAAGAGATCGCCGTCATCCTCGACGACCCGGGCGCGGACCCGGTGACCCACCTGCGCCGCCAGCACGAGTTGCTGCGGCGCAGGATCGGGCGGCTGGAGGCGATGGCGGCGGCGGTCGAGCGTGCCATGGAGGCGAGGAAGATGGGGATTTCCCTCACGCCGCAGGAGCGGTTCGAGGCGTTCGGCGACTTCGATCCCGAGCAGTACGACGAGGAGGCGGAGGAACGCTGGGGCGGCACCGACACGTTCGAGCAGAGCCGCCGCCGGACGGCCCGCTACACCAAGGACGACTGGCGGGCCATCACGGCGGAGGCCGGCGAGGTGCTGGAGGCGTTCGCGGCGGCCTTCGCCGAGGGCGCCCCGGCGGACGGCGAGCGGGCGATGGACGTGGCCGAACGGCACCGCGCGCACATCACCCGCTGGTTCTACGACTGCACCTACGAGATCCACAAGGGTCTCGGGGAGATGTACGTGACCGATCCGCGGTTCGCGGCCAACTATGAGCGGGTCGCCGAGGGGCTGAGCCGATACGTCCGCGACGCCCTCAACGCGAACGCGGCGCGGCACGCCTGACGATGTGTCACAGTACGGCGGCGAGCGAAAGGGTCATCAGGCGGCGCCATCCGCCGTCCATGATGGTGCGGGCCCGCCGCTGCGACTCGTCTCCGGGGTCGAAGCCCTCGTGGGTGAGGAACAGCCGGGTGCCCCGGCCTTCGGGTTCGAGCGTCCAGGTGATCGTCCAGTCGGCGCGGGCGAGACCGGCGGGGTCGGCGTCGCGCCAGCCCAATCGGAGCATGCGCTCGGGCTCGAAGGCCAGCACCTCGGCCTGGACGGTGCCGGAGAACCCGGTGCCGGGCATGGCCGTCCCGCGCATCGTGTAGCGGTGGCCCACGCTCAGGCGGAAGTCCCCCGGCATGAACCACTGGGCGAGCAGGTCCGGGTCGGTCAGGGCCCGCCACACGCGGGCGGGCGGATGCGCCAGGTATTCGTCCAGGCGCAGCACGGTCGGGTCGTCGCCGTGGGTCATGGTCTCTCCTCGTCCTGTTCCGTCCGGAGGCCGCCGCCGCGATCGTGCGGGCGGCCGCCGGCGCCGGTGTCGTCAGCGGTGTCGTCGAGCAGGTGGCGCAGGGCGGACAGCCGGTCGCGCCAGAACCGCTCATAGGGGTCCAGCCAGTCGCGGACGCGGACCAGCGGGACGGCCTCCAGGCGGTAGAGCCGGCGCCTGCCGTCCCTGCGTTCGCTGACCAGGCCCGCCTCGCGCAGCACCCGAAGGTGCTCGGAGAAGCTGGGCCGGGCCATGGAGAAGCAGGAGGCCAGGTCCTGCACGGACTGGGGGCCGCGCTCACGGAGCAGGCGCAGCACCTCGCGCCGGACCGGGCTGGCGAGCGCGGCGAAGATCGCGTCTTCCGCCGTGCCGGGCGGCGGTCCGCCCGGCACGGCGGTGGGGGTGACGTCCACGACCCCATAATAGGTAGGAAATTTCCTACCTGTCATCTCCGGGGGCTTCACAGCCAGGAAACGCGCCGGAAACACGACCAAGTCAAGATGGGGACTCGTGATCAGGGCCATTCTGTTCGACCTCGACGAGACCCTTTTCGATCATCGCCGGGCGGTCGCGCACGCCGCGACCCGCTGGACCGAGTCGGTCTGCCCGGGTCACGAGCTGCTGCCGGAGACGCCGGCGCTCTGGCTCGACCTGGAGGACAAGCACCTGCCCGCCTGGCACGCCGGGGAGTGCTCGTTCGCCGAGCAGCGGCGCAGGCGGCTGCGCGAGTTCTGCCGCCGGCTCGGGCTGCCCGAGCCGGCCGACCCGGACGCTGCGTTCGCGGGCTTCCTGGCGCACTACGAGTCGGCCTGGGCCGCCTTCCCCGACGTGCCCGAGACGCTGGACGCGCTGGCGGCGCTCGACGACGCCCCCGTGCTGGGCGTGCTCACCAACGGCGTGGCCGTGCAGCAGGAGGACAAACTGCGCCGCATCGGGCTGATGGACCGCATGGAGGTGGTCCTGACGCCCGACACGCTCGGCGCGTTCAAGCCCGCCCCGCAGTGCTACCACGAGGCGGCGGCGAAGCTGGGCCTGCGCCCGCAGGAGGTGCTCATGGTCGGCGACAACCTCCTGCTCGACGCGGTCGCCCCCAGCCGGGCGGGAATGCACGGAGTGTGGCTCGACCGCTACCGCGCCGAGCCCGGCGCCTCCCCCACCGTCACGAGGATCACCACACTGCGCGACCTGCCCGAAGTGCTGGCCGCGCTGAGCCCGCGCCTGCGCGACCCGTCACGCGCCGCCTGAACCGCACAAGCGGGTGCCGCCTGAACCACGGAAGGCTCACGCGCGCAGGCCGGCGACGGCGACGCGGCGACGGGTGAAGCCGAGCCGTTCGTAGACGACGATCGCCGCCTGGTTCCAGTCGTCCACCATCAGCGCCGCGCGGCCGTGCTCCGCCAGCAGCGCGGACACCACGAACCTGCACACCCGCTCCCCCAGCCCGCGCCCCCGCGCCGATACGGCGGTCGCGACACCGGCGAGCAGGCCCACCGTCGGCGCGGACCACGCGTCCGCCGCGACCGCCAGCAGGACGCCCGAGCCGTCCCGTACGCCCGCCCAGCGGCGTACGCGCGGCAGGCCCGGCACGGCGTAGGAGCCGGGGTTGGCGGCGGCGAGCAGCTCGGCCACCTCCGGGGCGGCGGAGTCCGCCAGCCAGGAGGCCGCCCCCTCCCGGCCCGCCCCCTCCGGGCCTGTCGCGTTCCGCCGGGGCGGGGCGAGCTTCTCGGCCCCCATCCAGGAGAAGTGGCCGTCGAGCTTCAGCTCCGGCACGGCCGCGACGACCCGTTCGATCAGCGCGGCGTCACCGATCGGCCGGTACGACGGCCCGGACTCGGCCAGGGCGTGCCGCAGGAGCGGAACGACCTGGCCGGCCTCACCCCGGACCGCCAGGCGATCGCGCCGGGCCGTCTCGGGGCCGGCCACCACCACCGCCTCCCCGTACGCCCAGGCGCGTACGCCGGGCCGCATGCCCTGGGCCGCCCACACGACGAGGTCGTCGTCTCCCGAGGCGGCGACGACCTCGGCCTCGCTCACCAGCTCGCGCACGCGTGTCCCTACAGGATCGCGCCCGGCACGTAGGCGGCGTCATCCGGATGGCGCGCGGTGATCTCGCCGATCCGCGCGCTCACGGCCTCCACCTGACCGGCGGCCGCTCCGGCGAAGGAGGCCCGGTCGGCCAGCAGCGCGTCGAGTTCGGCCCGGCCGAGCGGGAACCGCTCGTCGGCGGCCAGCCGGTCGAGCAGCTCGTTGCCGGCGCCACGCGATCGCATGGCCAGCGCCGAGGCGACCGCGTGCTCCTTGATGATCTCGTGGGCCGTCTCGCGGCCGACCCCGGCCCGCACCGCCGCCATCAGCATCTTGGTCGTGGCGAGGAACGGCAGGTAACGGCCCAGCTCGGCCTCGATGACCGCCGGGAACGCGCCGAACTCGTCCAGCACGGTCAGCATGGTCTCCACCAGGCCGTCGAAGGCGAAGAACGCGTCGGGCAGGGCGACCCGGCGGACCACCGAGCAGGACACGTCACCCTCGTTCCACTGGTCGCCGGCGAGCTCTCCGGCCATCGAGGCGTACCCGCGAAGGATCACGGTGAGACCGTTCACGCGCTCGCAGGAGCGGGTGTTCATCTTGTGCGGCATCGCCGACGAGCCGACCTGGCCCTCCTTGAAGCCCTCGGTGACCAGCTCGTGCCCGGCCATCAGCCGGATGGTCTTGGCCAGGGAGGACGGGGCGGCGGCCAGCTGCACCAGTGCGGTCAGCACGTCGTAGTCGAGCGAGCGGGGGTAGACCTGGCCGACGCTGGTGAAGCGGCGGGCGAACCCGAGGTGCGCGGCGACGCGGTCCTCCAGCGCGGCCAGCCGGTCCGTGCCGCCGAGCAGGTCGAGCATGTCCTGGGCGGTCCCGACCGGGCCCTTGATCCCGCGCAGCGGGTAGCGCTCCAGCAGGTCCTCCAGCCGCTCGTAGGCCACCAGCAGCTCGTCGGCGGCGGTCGCGAAGCGCTTGCCGAGCGTGGTCGCCTGCGCGGCGACGTTGTGCGAGCGCCCCGCCATGACCGTCGAGGAGTGCTCTGCGGCCAGGCGGCCCAGGCGGGCCAGCAGCGCCACGACCCGGCCGCGCACCAGCAGCAGGCTGTCGCGGATCTGCAGCTGCTCGACGTTCTCGGTCAGGTCGCGGGAGGTCATGCCCTTGTGCACGTGCTCGTGCCCGGCCAGGGCGTTGAACTCCTCGATGCGGGCCTTCACATCGTGCCGGGTGACCTTCTCCCGCTCGGCGATGGAGACCAGGTCGACCTGCTCGGCGACCTTCTCGTAGTCGGCGATCGCCTGCTCGGGCACCTCGATCCCGAGGTCGGCCTGGGCCTTCAGCACGGCGAGCCAGAGCCTGCGCTCCAGCACCACCTTGTGCTCGGGAGACCACAGGCGGGCCAGCTCCGGCGAGGCGTAACGGGCGGCCAGGACATTCGGGATACGCGGCTTGGCATTCACGTTGGCCCAGTCTATTGAGCGCGGGCCTGCCGCCCGTCCGCAGGTGCCGGCCACGCTCACCGGGGCTCTCGAAGGGCGTCTCACCGGTGGGCGTCTCACCGGTGCCCTCACAGCGCGGGGGCGAGCCCGAACGCCGGGAACAGCTCCGGCCCGAACGAGGTGATCTCCACCACCAGCCCGTCCTCCACCCGCAGCACCGTGACGGCGAACGCGCGATGCGCCGCGTCGCCGGGCCCGCGCACGTACGACGCGACGGCCGGCTGCCGGTTGGCGCCGACCGGCAGCATCCGGAACCGCCCCTGAAAGCCGGACGAGGCGGGATCGAAGCTGTCGGCGAGGGCCGCCGTGATCGCCTCGCGCCCCTGGAACCAGAACGGGTAGGGCGGCATCGACGCGCGGGCGTCGCCCGCCAGCAGCGCGGCGACGGCGGCGGCGTCGGCCGCCTCGTAGGCCGCCATCAAGCGGTTGAGCACCTCGCGTTCGGCGGCCGCCGCGGCGCCGCGCCGCCAGTCCGTCCTGCGGGCGGGCAGGTGGCGCCGCATCGTCGCACGGGCCCGCTGCAGCGCGCTGTTGACCGACGGCAGGCTCGTGCCGAGCAGGACGGCGATCTCCCCGCCCGGCCGGTCGAGCACGTCGCGCAGGATCAGCGCGGCCCGCTGCCGCGGCGGCAGGTGCTGCAACGCGGCCAGGAACGCCAGCTCGATCGTCTCCCGGTCGACCACCTCGGCGCCGGGCCCGTCCTCCTCGAGCAGACGATCGGGGAACGGCTGCAGCCAGGGGATGTCGGTCCTCGGCCCGGCCACCGCCTGGCCCGGCTCGCAGGCGGGCTCCAGGTGATGCGGCAGCACCCGGCGCGGCAGCCGTTCGAGGGCGTCCAGGCAGGCGTTGGTGGCGATGCGGTACAGCCACGCCCGGAACGTCGCCCGTCCCGCGAAGCCGGCGCGCCCGCGCCAGGCCCGCAGGAACGTCTCCTGCACCTGGTCCTCGGCGTCCTCAAGCGAGCCGAGCATGCGGTAGCAGTGCACGCGCAGCTCTCCCCGGTAGCGCTCACACAGCTCGCTGAACGCCGCCGGGTCGCCGGCCTTCGCGGCGGCGACCGCCTGCGGCTCCTCCCCCACGGGTGCCTCCTTCCCCGGTTCTGCCTTTCCGGATGCTTCCCCCGCCCTCGTACGGGGAGCTCGTACGGTGAGACGGCCGGGCGGCGGAGAACTCATCGGTCCCGGCCCGCCGCTCACACGACCGGATCGGCCGCCCGAGCCCGGGACTCCCGGGCGCCCCGGCCGCGCAGGCGGTCCATCTCACGCCACTGCGGCAGCAGCGCTGCCAGATTGGTGGTCAGGAAGTACGCCGCGCCGCCGATCAGCAGCGCCGGCCCGAGTCCGAACGCGACCACCGCCGCACCGGCGGCCAGGCCGCCGAGGGGAATGCCCGCCCACGCCATCGAGTCGCCCAGCGCGTTGACCCGGCCCCGCAGCCCGTGCGGCACCCGCTCGAAGGCGATCGCCCCGAGGATCGGATTGAGGAAGCCGCCGCCGGCCCCGCTCACCGCGAACACCGCCAGCACCGCCCACATGGGCACGTCGGCGGCCAGGACCAGGAACCTCGGCGCCCCGGCCAGCAGGAACCCCGCGAAGAACACCGCCCGGCGCGGCATCCGATGGGCGACCGCCGCGGCGACCAGGCTTCCGGCGACCGCCGTGGCGCTCCACACGCCGTTGCTCAGTCCGATCGCCGTCGGGCCGTTGCCGGATTGCTCGGCCCACACGGGCAGCAGGACGGTGCTGAACGCCGCGTCAAGCAGGTTGGTGATCCCGACCATGACGATGATGGTGAGCAGCAGCGGCTCGCCGCGCAGGAAGGCGAAGCCCTCGCCGAAACGCCGCCAGTAGCCGGAGTCGGCAGGGGCTTCGTCGGCCGGGTGACCCATGCCGCGCGGCAGGGCCAGCGAGATGATCAGCGACCCGAGGGCGAAGCACGCGGCGTTGAGCACGAGACCGGTCAGCGGGCCCAGCAACGCCACCAGGAGGCCGCCGGCCGCCGGACCGATGGTCGAGGCCAGCCGCTCGGTCACGCCGGACAGGCCGGTGGCGCGCTCCAGCGGCACGCCGGCGCGCTCGGCCGCCTCCGGGACCATCACCTCCTTGGCCAGGTCGCCGGGGCCGCGTACGGCGCCGATCACCGCGACCAGGGCCAGCAGCACGGGGAAGGACAGCAGGCCCACGGCGTGCAGCAGGGGCACGGCGCCGGCCGCGGCCGCGCTGACCGCGTCGGTGGTCCACGAGACGACCCGCGGCCCCGCCCGGTCCACCAGCGGCCCGGTCAGCGCCTTGACCACCACGTAGGGGGCCATCTCGCAGAAGGCCGCCAGCCCGGTCTGCGTCGCGCTGCCGGTCGTGACCAGGACGAACCACGGCAGCGCGATGGCCGAGACCCGGGTGCCGGTCAGCGCCACCGCCATGGCGGCGAGCAGCCCGCCCAGCGGACGCAGCCTGCGCACGCGGGCCGAACCACCGGTGATCGCGTTCTCCCCCGTCATCGGGCGTCGTCTTCCGGTGCGGCGGGCGCGTCCAGTTCGGGCAGGATCTGCACGATCACCGACACCCGTTCGGCGTCGGCCGGGGCGCCGGCCGCCTCCGGGGTGTCGCGCCGGTGGCGCGTGATGACCGCCCACAGCTCCTCCCGCAGGGCGGTGGCCTCCTGCGGGGTCAGCCGCAGCGCCCAGTCGCTCATGTCGCACGCGGCGCGCCACGCGCGCGGCATCGTCTGGAGCTCGTTGATCGTCCGCTGGGTGCGCATGGTGTAGGTGGCGGCGACGGACTGCAGGTAGGCCACCGTGGCCTCGGGCTCCCGCTCGGCCAGGTCCAGGTCGTCCAGGAAGGTGGACCGGTGGACCGCGCGCCACCATCGCTCCCGCGCGTTCCCGCGCGCGGTGTCCTCCTGGACGAAGCCCGCGGCGGCGAGCCGGCGCAGGTGGTAGCTGGCCGCGCCGGAGTTGATGTTCAGCAGTTCGGCGAGCCGGGTGGCCGTCGAGGGGCCGTGCTTGCGCAGCAGGCCCACCACCTGCACGCGCACCGGATGCGCGAGGGCGCGGAGCCCCTTCGCGTCCAGGACGACCGCGTCCTCGGTGAGCGGGCTGCGGGGGATGTCGCCGTGATCAGACATGGCCTCACCATAAACCGCAAACAGTTCTTCGCGAAGGCTTCTTCGCGAAGAACTGTTTGCGGTTATATCGGTGTGGCGGCCGGGCTCACTTGGCCGGTTCGAGCGCCTCCTTGCCGTACACGGTCAGGTCGCCGTCACCGTCGCCCGAGGCGGGCGCCTTCGGCGTGCGGCGCATGCGCTCCTTCAGCCGCTCCACCATCGTGTAGAGCGTCGGCACCAGCACCAGCGTGAGCAGCGTCGAGGAGATCAGGCCGCCGATCACGACGATGGCCAGCGGCTGGGAGATGAACCCGCCCGAACCGGTCACGCCCAGCGCCATCGGGGTGAGCGCGCAGATCGTCGCGATCGCGGTCATCAGGATCGGGCGCAGCCGCCGCCGGCCGCCCTCCATGACCGCCTCCACCACGCCCAGCCCCTGCTCGCGGTACTGGTTGATCAGGTCGATCAGCACGATCGCGTTGGTGACGACGATGCCGATCAGCATCAGCATGCCGATCAGCGCGGGCACGCCGAGCGCCGTGTCGGTGGCCAGCAGCAGCCCGATCGCGCCGGTCGCCGCGAACGGGATCGACACCAGCAGGATCAGCGGCTGCACCAGGCTGCGGAACGTCGCCACCATGATCATGAAGACGATCGCCACCGCGAGCAGCATGGCCAGCCCCAGGTCGGCGAACGCCTCCTGCTGGTCGGAGCTCGCACCGCCGATCTTGTACGTCACCCCGGCGGGCAGCGTCAGCGTCTTCAGCTTGTCGGTGACCTTCGTGGTGATCGCGCCGAGGTCGGACGCGTCGGCGGCGCCCGACACGGTCGCGGTGCGGTCGCCGTCCTGCCGGGTGATCTGTGTCGGCCCGTCGGCCCGCACCACGTCGGCGACGTCACCGAGCTTCACCAGGCCCGTCGCCGTGGGGATCGAGAGCTTCCTGATCGCCGCGATGTCGTCGGGCGCGTCGCCGCCGGCGCGCAGGATCACATCGCTGGAACGGCCGTCGACGTCGATCGAGCCGACCGGCGCGCCGCGGAACGCCTGCGCGACCAGCTGCCCGACCCCGGCCTCGGTCAGCCCCCTGGCGGCGGCCTTCTCCCGGTCCACGTGCACCTCGACCCGCGGGACGCTGTCTTCGAGGTTGGAGGCGACGTCCCGCAGCCCGTCCACCCCGGCCATGGCGTCGCGCACCGTGGTGGCCGCCGTCTTCAACGCGGCCTGGTCCGAGCCCTGCACGATGACCTGCACCTGGTTGGTGTTGAACCCGCCGCCGCTGCCGCCGACCGTGACCTCGCCGACGCCCGTCAGGCCCTTCACCTTCTCCCGCAGCCGCTCCTCCAGGGCGGTGGTCTCCACGCCTTCCTTCAGCGTGACCGAGAACGACGCGCGGTCGGAGCCGCCGCCCACCCCGCCGAGGAAGCTGTTGCCGCCGCCGACCGTCACCTGGTAGGACTTCACGCCCCCGTCGGCCGCCAGCACCGCCTCGACCTTCTTGGCCGCCGCGTCGGTGGTCGCCAGGTCGGTCCCGGCCGGCATCCGCTGGCTGATCTGCGTGGTGTCGTTGCCCGAATTGTCGAGGAAGTTGGTCTTCAGGTTGGGCGCCAGCGCCATCGTGGCGACGAACACCACCACCCCGATCAGCACCGTGACCAGGCGCCGCCGCGTCGCGAAACGCAGCACCGGCAGGTAGATCCGCTGCAGCGGGCTGCGCAGCTCCCTGCGCTCGGCGTCCTCGCGTACGGCCTGCGCCTCCTGCGGCGTGAGCGCCGGCGCCTTGAGGAACCAGTACGCCAGCACCGGGATGACGGTGAGCGCGACCAGCAGCGACGCGAGCAGCGCCACGGTCACCGTGATCGCGAACGGGCTGAACAGCTGCCCCACCATCCCGCCGACGAAGGCGATCGGCAGGAACACCGCGACCGTGGTGAGCGTCGAGGCGGTCACCGCCCCGGACACCTCGCGCACGGCCGTCAGGATCGCCCGCCGTTTCTCCTCGCCGTAGCCGAGATGGCGCTTGATGTTCTCCAGCACCACGATCGAGTCGTCGACCACCCGGCCCACGGCGATCGTCAGCGCCCCCAGCGTCAGCAGGTTCAGCGAGTAGTCGCCGATCCACAGTGCGATCAGCGCGATCACCACCGACAGCGGGATCGACACGGCCGTGACCAGGGTCGAGCGGACCGACAGCAGGAACACCAGGATCACGACCACGGCGAACGCCAGGCCCAGCAGGCCCTCGGTGGTGAGGTCCTCGATGGACCGCTCGACGTACGGCGCCTGGTCGAACACCACGGTCAGCTCGGCGGTGTCGCCGAGGGCACGCGTCAGGTCCGGCAGGGCGTCGTTCACGTCGTGGGAGATCTGCACGGCGTTGCCGTCCGGCACCATCGTGATCGACACGCCGAGGCTCGGGGTGCCGTTGGTGCGGGTGAGCGTGGTCGCGGCGGCGTCCTCGACCTTGATGTCGGCCACGTCACCGAGCTTGACCGGCTTCGGCCGGGCCGCGGCGGCCCGGGCCTGCGCAGCCCCCTGTCCGGCGGCCGCGCTCTGCGCCGCGCCCTGCCCCGCGCCCGCGCCGCCGCGCTGCCCGGCCGCTGCGCCCTGGCCCGCAGCGGGCGCCGCAGCCGGGGTCAGGTAGAGGTTCTCGAGGTCCTTCACCGTACGCACCGGGTCGCCGATCTGCACGGTCAGCGACTTGCCGTCCTCGGTCAGCGTGCCGGCCGGGATGGACACCCCGTTGGCCCGCAGGAGGTCGGGGATGGCCGCGGCCGGCAACCCCAGCAGAGCGAGCCTGCCCTGGTCGGGGGTGATGACGACCCGCTCCTCGCGGGCGCCGCTGACGGTGACGTCCCGGACGCCCTCGATCGACTGCAGCTCCGGCACCATGATCTTCTCGATCTTGTCGGCCATCGCGTGCTGGTCACCGCCGTCGCCCACCGCGATCGCCATCACCGGGATGTCGTCGGTGCCGCCCGCGACCACCTGCGGATCGACGTCGGCCGGAAGCTGCGCCTTGATCCGGCTCACGGCCTGCTGCATCTTCCCGATCATCTGGTCGATGTCGGTGCCGTACTCATAGGCCACCTGCACCTGGGACATCCCCTCCCGGGAGGTGGAGGTGATGTCGGTGACACCGGCGATACCCTGGAACGCGCTCTCGATCGGCTTGGTGACCTGCTCCTCCACGATCTCGGGAGCGGCACCCGGATAACTCGCCACCGTGAACGCCGCGGGGAACTCCAGCGACGGGAAAAGCTGTTGCTTCAGCGAGGGAATCGCGAACAAGCCGAAACCCGCGAGCACCAGCGTGATCATGATCACGAGAGTGCGGTTGGCAAGGCTCAGCCTGGCCAAGGAGGTCATCCGAGCTCCTGACATCGGGGGAAGTGTTTGCCCAACACTAACACTTCGCCTCGTCCGAACATTCAGCGGTCGCATTAACAGCTGGTAACCTCTTCTCCCGAGAGGTGAAAGTGAACGACAGCCCAGCCGAGCGGCGCATCGGACCCGACGCGGCGGCCGCCGCCCGCACGCAGGACGACCTCGCCACTGGGGAGGACGCCGAGCGCGGGTGCATCATCGCCCGCCTCACCGAGCTGCAGCGCAGCATGGGCCGGTTCTTCGCCCGCGACAGATCGATGCCGCTGCTGGCCTCCACCCTCACGATGCAGCAGCTCAAGGTCGTCATGTTCCTGTCGTTCGCCGGGTCCGCCTCCGGGCAGGATCTCGCCCGCCACCTCGGCGTCGGCCTGGCCACCGTCACCGGCATCGTCGACCGCGTGGTCGCCCAAGGGCTGGCCGGCCGTCATGAGGACCCCCACGACCGCCGCGTACGCCGCGTCGAGCTCACCGAGGCAGGGCGGCGGCTCACCAGCGAGATCATCGAAGCCGGGACCGGCGGCTACATCCGCCTGCTGCGGCGGCTCGACACCGAGACCCTGCGCACCATGGAGACGGTGATGCGCAAGATCGAGGACGTGATGCGCGAGATGCATGCCGAAGACGCCGGCCCCGCCTGACCCCGTCCCCCGACCCGTCCTGTGGGCCCGCGCCGGAACGCTGCTACCTTCCGGCGATATGCCGACCTACATCGAGGATCTCTTCTCGCTCACCGGCCGGGTCGCCCTGGTCACCGGAGGCAGCTCCGGCATCGGATACGCCATCGCCGAGGCACTCGGACGTGCCGGGGCGGCCGTGGTCCTGGTGGCCCGGCGGCGGAAGGAACTCACCGAGGCCGTCACCCGGCTCGAAGGCCACGGCGTGCGCGCGGCCGCGATCAGCGCCGACCTCGGCGACCGCGCCGCCGTCGCCCGTGTGTGCGAGGAGGCGGACGGGTTCTTCGGCGAGATCGACATCCTCGTCAACGACGCCGCCAACAACATCCGCAGGCCCATGGCCGAACTGACCGACGACGACTACGACCAGACCATCGCCGTCAACCTCACCGCGCCGTTCCTGCTCGGGCAGCACTTCGGCCCCCGCATGGCCGCCCGGGGCCGGGGACGCATCATCAACATCGGCTCCCAGCAGTCGATCAGCGCCTTCGGCGACAGCGGCGTCTACGGCGCGGCCAAGGCCGCCGTCTGCGGGCTGACCCGCTCCCAGGCCGAGGCGTGGTCGCCGCACGGGGTCACCAGCAACACCGTCATCCCCGGCTTCGTCCTGACCCCGCTGACCGCCCCCGCCCAGGCCGTCCCCGGGCGGGTGGAGCAACTGGCCGCCCGGTCCATGACCGGGCGCAACGGCCTCCCCGACGACTTCCGCGGCGTGGCCGTCTTCCTCGCCTCCGACGCCTCGTCGTACGTCACCGGCCAGGTCATCTGCGTCGACGGCGGCTTCAGCGTCCACTAGGAACCGCCCGCCGGGCGGGGCGGCCGGCGGCGGGGAGGCGCCAAAGGACCGGTAATGACCTGTGCCGATCTTGACCAGCTCCCGCCCCGGCCCCTCCCCGAAGGGTATGAGGCCCACGTCCCGGCGGAACCGGACGAGCGACAGCGAACGCCGGGTCAGGAACAGGAAGGCACGTACGAAGATGTCCCGCTCCCGCGCGCGCGACCCGCGCGACACCAAGCTCCTCGCACCGGTCCTCGCGACGGTCGTCACGTCCCGGCGGCTGGCCCTGGCCGCGCTCGTGATCACGGCCGCGGGGATCGCGGCCGCGCAGCCCGCGATCGCCCGCGTCACCCCGCACCACCCGCGCGAGGGGCTCACGGCGCTCCGCAACCCCGGCCCGGGCGGAGGCCAGGTGATCAAAGGAGGGCGCGCGGCAGGCGGGCAGGGCCGCTCCGGCGCGGGCCGGTTCAATCAGAACCTGACCGGCGTCATCAGCCCCACCTTCGTCCGTGGACAGGCGCAGCAGGCCATCACCGACCAGGGCTCGTTCGACGTGCAGTCCGCCTTCTGCGGTGCCCAGCCGGACAGCTGCCTGCTCGGCCAGAACCTGCCGATCCGCTGGAAGTCCTGACGCCCCAACCTTCGGGAGTCCACTCGGCCAGTGGCGTTGGCGAGCCCTGGCGGCGCGGTGACCCCGGCGACGGGGTCGATCAGCTCATCGCTTTGCGGTGTGATGGCTGCCATGGCGGTGGCAGCCGGAAAAAATCTGGGAACTCGGGGGCCGGCGGATGTCGAGAATGCTCCGACGGCTCCGTCCCCGGGGCGGATCACGACAACGACCCTGGAGGGACGGCCATGCGAGCGAACGAGATCACCGAGATACTGGACCGGCCGATCAGCCGAGAGCTGTTGGCACGCGACGTGACCCGGCTGGCGTACGTGGCCAAGGACGGCACGCCCCGAAACGTCCCGATCGCGTTCACCTGGAACGGTTCGGAGATCGTCATGTGCACCACCAAGAACGCCCCCAAGCTCCCGGCTCTGCGCGAGAACCCGATGGTCGCCCTGACGATCGACACCGAGGTGCACCCACCCAAGATCCTGCTGATCCGCGGCCGGGCCGAGCTGGACGTCGTCGACGGCATCCCGGACGAGTACCTTCAGATCAACGGCTCGTACGAGATGACGCCCGAGCAGCGGGCCGAGTGGGAGGCCGAAGTCCGCTCGCTCTACGACGGCATGGTCCGGATCGTGGTGACCCCGACATGGGCGAAGCTGATCGACTTCGAGACGACCCTGCCGAGCGCGGTCGAGGAGCTGGTCCGGCAGCGGGCCGAGCGTGAGCGCGCCTGAACACGGTCCCGACCATACCGAGGAGAACATGATGGCCAAGTACCTGCTGCTCAAGCACTACCGGGGCGCTCCCGCACCGGTCAACGACGTGCCCATGGACCAGTGGACGCCGGAGGAGGTCGACGCGCACGTGCAGTACATGCGCGACTTCGCGGCCCGCTTGGAGGAGACGGGTGAGTTCGTCGACGGACAGGCGCTCTCCCCGGAGGGCACGTTCGTCCGCTACGACGGCGAGGGGCGGCCGCCGGTTACCGACGGCCCGTTCGCCGAGACCAAGGACCTCATCGCCGGCTGGATGGTCATCGACGTGGAGTCCTGGGACCGCGCGGTCCAGCTGGCCGGGGAGCTGTCCGCCGCTCCGGGAGCGGGCGGCAAGCCGATCCACGAATGGCTGGAGGTGCGCCCGTTCCTGGCCGAGCTTCCGACCATCACGGACTGACACGCGTGGACGAGTCCCTGCTGCGCACCCTCACCCCCACGGTGATCGGCATCCTCGGCCGACGCGGAGCCGACTTCGCGTCGGCCGAGGACGCCGTGCAGGACGCCCTGGTCGAGGCCGTGCGCGTGTGGCCGGACGACCCGCCGGGCGACCCCAAGGGCTGGCTGGTCACCGTGGCCTGGCGCAAGTTCCTCGACGCCGCCCGCGCCGACACCTCCCGACGGCACCGCGAGGTGCGCGTCGAGGCCGAGCCCGTGCCAGGTCCTGGCGAGGCGATGGACGACACGCTCCAGCTGTACTTCCTGTGCGCCCACCCGTCCCTGACACCGGCCTCGGCCGTCGCGCTCACACTGCGCGCGGTCGGCGGCCTGACCACGCGCCAGATCGCGCAGGCCTACCTCGTGCCGGAGGCGACCATGGCCCAGCGCATCAGCAGGGCCAAGCGAACGGTCTCGTCCGTCAGATTCAACCAGCCCGGTGACGTGGCCACCGTGCTGCGCGTGCTCTACCTCGTGTTCAACGAGGGGCACGGCGGCGACGTCGACCTGGCGGCCGAGGCGATCCGCCTCACCCGCCAGCTCTTCGCCCTGACCGACGAGCCCGAGGTCGCGGGCCTGCTCGCGCTCATGCTGCTGCACCACGCGCGCCACGCGTCCCGCACCGGACCGGGAGGCCGCCTGGTGCCGCTCGCCGAGCAGGACCGATCGCGCTGGGACACCCGCCTGATCGCCGAGGGAGTGACGATCCTGCAGGCGGCGCTGGCCCGCGACCGGCTGGGCGAGTATCAGGCACAGGCCGCCATCGCCGCCCTGCACGCGGACGCCCCGAGCACCTCCGAGACCGACTGGGTGCAGATCGTGGAGTGGTACGACGAACTGCTGCTCCTCACCGGCAGCCCGGTCGTACGGCTCAACCGCGCGGTGGCGGTCGGCGAGGCCGACGGACCACAGGCAGGCCTGGCGGCACTGGCCGAGGTGAGCCCCGACCTGCCCCGTTACGCCGCGGTACGGGCCTACCTGCTCGAACACGCCGGTGACCTCGAGCACGCCGCCGAGCTGTACGCCGAGGCCGCCCGCGCGGCGACCAGCCTGCCGGAGCGCGACCACCTCACCCGCGAGGCCGCCCGGGTGCGGCAACTGCTCCAGGCGTGAGTACGGCTCGCCTCGGCCGTGCTGGTCGCGCCGATGACGGGCCGCCGAGGCCGCCAACTCCTCACGACCGTCGGCGGCGCACGGTTCGGCATGCTGCTGTGCCGGCACCTGATATGGACCCTGCCTGATCCCCACGCGGCACTGCGCGAGTGCGATAGCCGCGGCCGTGTGAAAGTTGCACGCCCCGCCTAACTCTGCCGCAGCTCACGGCCGCGCCCGAGGGCTTCCGCTTGACCGCTCCACACGTCCTGATCACGATCTCACGGGCAAGATCCTTCGGAAAAGGGACGTAATGAGCACCCTGCGCATCGCCAGGCCGGCCATCGCACTCCTCACGGGCGCAGCGGTGGCCGCCCAGATCCTCACCGGCGTACCCGCCGCGACCGCCGACACCACGCCCGTCAACGTCACCGTCAACACCCGCGCGGGCCTGGCCGCCGCGTCCGACACCGCCGTCGGCGCCAACCACGCGATCTGGGACAGCAATCTCGGCACGAACGAGACCGCCGACCTCCTCAAGGCCGCCGGCGTGAAGATGCTGCGCTACCCGGGCGGGTCGTACGCCGACATCTACCACTGGAAGACCCACACCGCCCCGGGCGGCTACGTCGCCCCCGGCACCGACTTCGACACCTTCATCAGCGGAGCCAAACGCACCGGCGCCCAACCGATCATCATCGCCAACTACGGCACCGGCACCGCCCAGGAGGCCGCCGACTGGGTCGAGTACGCCAACGTCACCAAGAAGTACGGCGTGAAGTACTGGGAGATCGGCAACGAGAACTACGGCAACGGCCACTACGGCGCCGACTGGGAGGCCGACGACCACGCCGACAAGAGCCCCGCCGAATACGCCAGGAACCTCGTGCAGTACGCGGACGCGATGAAGGCCGTCGACCCGACCATCAAGATCGGCGCGGTGCTGACCACCCCCGCCAACTGGCCCGACGGCATCGTCGCCGGCGGCGACCAGGCCACGTGGAACGACACCGTCCTGTCGATCGCCGCCTCGAAGATCGACTTCGTCATCCTGCACTGGTACCCGCCGTACAACAACGCGGCCGACGTCCTCACCAAGACCGCCCACATCCCCGACATGATCTACCTGGTCCGCAAGCAGATCGCCAAGCACGCGGGCGCCCGCGCCGGCGACATCGGCATCGCGGTGACCGAGATCAACAGCGGGATCGCGCCGAACACCCAGCCCGGCGCGCTGTTCGCCGCCGACGCCTACGCCGGCCTCATGGAACAGGGCGTCTTCACCGTCGACTGGTGGAACGTCCACAACGGCATCGGCACCGTCAGCACCGTCGCCGGCCACACCGACTACGGCGACTTCGGCATGCTGTCCAGCGGCACGTGCTCGGGCGACACCTGCGAACCCCCGCTGAACACGCCCTTCGCCCCCTACCACGCGCTCTCCATGATCAGCTCGTTCGCCCGCCCCGGCGACCGGTTCGTCCGCGCGGCCACCGACGAACCGCTCGTCGCCGCGCACGCCGCCCGGCGCCCCAACGGCGACCTCGCCGTCCTGCTGATCAACCGCGATCCCGACAACGCCCGCGAAGTGAAAATCGACTACGACGGGTTCACCCCCGCCGGCGACGCGCCCACGGTGCAGACCCTCACCAACGGCGCCACCTCGGTCAGCACCGGCCACGGCGGCACCGCCACCACCCAAACCCTCCCGCCGTACTCGCTGACCACGCTGGTGCTGCACCCCGCCACCGCCACCACGGGCGCCCCCGCGGCCCCCGGGCAGCCCACCGCGAGCGGCGTCACCGACAAGACCGCCACCTTCTCCTGGCCCGCCGCCGCGCCCGGTGCGAGCCCCGTCGCCAAGTACGAGATCCACCGGCAGAACGGCGCCGTCACCGAACAGCTCGGTGAGACCTCCGGCACCTCGTTCACGGTCCGCAACCTCGTTCCCGGCACCCGTTACACGGTCAACGTGATCGCCCGCGACACCGCCGGCCGCGTCTCCTGGGCCTCCGCGCCGCTCACCTTCACCACCGGCACCCCCGACAAGAGCTCCTGCTCGGTACGCCTGAGGGACACCAACGACTGGGGCAACGGGTTCGTCGCCACGGTGGACATCACCAACACCGGCACCGCCGCACTCGACGGCTGGACGCTCCACTACACCTGGCCCACCGGATGGCAGACCGTCAGCAGCGGATGGAGCGCCAACTGGACGCAGAACGGGACCTCGGTGACCGTCACCAGCACCCCGGACAACGGCAGGCTCGCCCCCGGAGCGAGCACCTCGATCGGCTTCGTCGGCGCCTACAGCGGCCCCAACGTGCTGCCGACCGCCTTCACCCTGAACGGCGCCCTCTGCACCGCCCAATGATCCGCATCCAGCGATCATGGACTTGACTTAGAGCGCGCTCCAACTCCCAGACTGGTCCCCATGGACGAGGGGATGACCATCGCGCAGGTAGCGCAGCGTACCGGCCTCACCGCCCACACGCTGCGCTACTACGAACGCGCCGGCCTCATGCTGGAACCGCCGCCGCGCGGCGACAACGGCCACCGGCGCTACACCGAGCGGGACACCGAATGGATCAGCCTGCTCACCCGCCTGCGGGCGAGCGGCATGCCCATCGCCGCCATGCGCAGGTACGCCGAACTCGTCCGCCGGGGCCAGGACACCTACGTGGCCCGCAAGGAGCTGCTCGAGGCCCACCGGGCCGACGTGATCGCCAAGATCGAGCAGCTCCGAAGCGATCTCGAGATCGTCGACTACAAGATCGATCTCTACAGCCGCAGAATCATGGGAGAACAATGAAGCAGCACACGCTCGGCCAGGGCCTTCGCACCTCGGCGCTCGGCCTGGGCTGCATGGGAATGAGCGACTTCTACGGTCCGGGCGACGAGTCCGAGTCGATCCGGACCCTCCATCGCGCGCTCGATTTGGGGATCACCCTCCTCGACACCTCCGACGCGTACGGGCCGTTCACCAACGAGAGGCTCGTCGGCAAGGCCGTCGCCGACCGGCGCGACCAGGTGGTGCTGGCGACCAAGTTCGGCATCGAGCGTCTGCCCGACGGCACCCGCGTGGGCGTCAACGGCCGCCCCGACTATGTGCGCCGCTGCTGCGACGCCTCGCTCGAACGGCTGGGCGTCGACCACATCGACCTGTACTACCAGCACCGCGTCGACCCCGGCGTCCCCGTCGAGGAGACGTGGGGCGCCATGAAGGAGCTGGTCGAGGCCGGCAAGGTCCGCCACCTCGGCATCTCCGAGGCCGCGCCCGCCACCGTGCGCCGCGCCCACGCCGTCCACCCCGTCACCGCGGGGCAGTACGAATACTCCCTGTTCACCCGGGACATCGAGAACGAACTGCTGCCCACGCTCCGGGAGCTCGGCATCGGCCTGGTCGCCTACAGCCCCCTCGGCCGCGGCCTGCTGACCGGTGCGATCACCAGCACCGGGGAGCTGTCCGACGACGACTTCCGTCACCACAACCCCCGCTGGCAGGGCGACAACTTCGCCGCCAACCAGGCCCTGGTGGCCAAGGTCGGCGAGATCGCCGCCACGCTCGGCGCCACCCCGGCCCAGGTGGCCCTCGCCTGGGTGCTGACCCGGGGCGGGGACGACGTCGTGCCGATCCCCGGCACCAAGCGGGCCGCCCGGCTGGAGGAGAACGTCGCGGCCCTGGAGATCAAGTTCGAGCCGGACCACCTCGGCGCGCTCGACTCCCTCGCCGGTCAGGTCGCCGGCGACCGCTACAACCCGGCCGGAATGAACACCGTCAACCACTGATCAGACCATCAGAGCCCGGCACGAAGCCCGCGCCGGGCTCTCTCGTCAGTTGGGGTGCCGATTCGGTGGCGTGGGTCTACATGGTCGTCCCGCCTGAGACGTCGAGCCGGTGTCCGGTGACATAGCGGCTGTCGTCGGAGGCCAGGAAGGCGACGGTGTCGGCCACGTCCTGCGGTGTGCCCAGCCGGCCGAGGGGCGTCTGTGATGACAGCCAGGCCAGGGCCTCGCCGACCAGGCGTCCTTGGTGCATGTCGGTGTCGATGACGCCGGGGGCCACGAGGTTGACCGTGATGCCGCGCGGCCCGAGCTGCTTGGCCAGGGCGACGGTCATGACGTCGAGTGCGGCCTTGGACATCGCATAGTCGATCGCCCTGGGCATGGCCGCCCCGCGGGTCAGCATGGTGCCCACGGTGATGATCCGCCCGCCGTCGCGCAGTCGTGGCAGGGCTTGCTGAGTGATGAAGAACGGAGCGGTGGTGTTGACCGCGAACAGGCGCTCAAGACCCTCCCGGGTGACGCCGTCGATCTCGCTCTGGCCGCCGAGGATGCCCGCGTTGTTGACCAGGACGTCCAGCCCGTCGGTGTGCGTGTCGAAGGCGGTCCACAGGGCTTCGGCGTCGCCGGGCGCGCCCAGCTCGGCCTGGACGGCGAAGGCCCGCCCGCCGGACACTTCGATGGCGGCGACGGTGTCCTTGGCGGCGGCGTGGTTGCCGCCGTAGTGCACGGCGACCCGGGCGCCTTCGCGAGCCAGCCGGGTGGCGATCGCGCGGCCGATGCCCCGGCTCGCGCCGGTCACCAGCGCCGTCTTGCCGGTCAATGTCGTCATGATCACGCCTTTCTGATTTATGCGGTGTAGGGGGTGACGGCCTTGGCGTCGCGCAGGATGCGCGCCCACCAGGTCACCTGGTCCAGCAGGGTCTTGGCGGCCGCGGCCGGGCCGACCGGGTCCTTCGGCTGTCCGTTGCCGTCGAAGCATTCCCAGGCGCCGTGGAAGCTGACGGTGTCGCGGGTGGTGACGGCGTGCAGCTCGGCGAAGACGGCACGCAGGTGCTCCACCGCGCGCAGGCCTCCGGAGATGCCGCCGTAGGAGACGAACGCCACCGGTTTGGCGTGGAACTGCTGGTTGTGCCAGTCGATGGCGTTCTTCAGGCTGGCCGGGTAGCTGTGGTTGTACTCGGGGGTCACCACCACGAACGCGTCGGCGGCCGCCAGCCGCGGGGTCAGCCCGCCCAGGGCCTCCAGCACCGACGTGGGCGCGGACATCGACGGGGCCGCCCCGCCGATCGGCACGTCGGCCAGGTCGATCACGTCGACGTCGAGGTCCGGGCGGGCTGCGGCCTGGCCGGCGAACCAGTTGGCCGCAGTCGGGCCGAAGCGTCCGTCGCGGACGCTGCCGACAATGACGGCCAGCCTCAGCGGGTCAGTGGTCACGGTGTTCTCCCTTCGTGATGGCGGCCTGCCGCAGGGCCGCCAGCAGTGTGGTCTCGGTCTGGGATCCGGTGAGCGGGGGCAGGTTCTCGATGAGGAAGACCGGCACGCCGGTGATGCCGAGGCGGCGCACGCCGTCGAGCCGGGCGCGCACTTCCCGGGAAGGCACGTGGCCGGTGGTGACACCGACCTCGGCGGCCAGTCGGGCGAGCGTGGCGGGGTCGCCGATGTGCAGCCCGTCGGTGAAGTGGGCGCGAAACAGGCGCTCTGCCATGGGCTCGGCCTTGTCCTGGTGCGCAGCGTCGGCGATGAGGCGATGGGCGTCGAAGGTGCCGGTGGCGATCGCCTTGCCGTACTCGAACTGGAGACCTTCGCGGGCCGCGCGTTCGGCGAAGACGAGCGCGCCGGCGGCCGCTTGCGGGTCGAAGGTCTGTTCCAGGACCGCCAGGAGCGGCTGCCCGTCGGCCGGGGCGCCTGGCGCGAGCTCGAAGGGCAGGAACTCCACCGTCACCTGCACGCCCTCGGCCCTGAGCAGGTCGGCGGCGCGGGCGAAGCGGGTGTAGCCGAGGTAGGAATGCGCGCAGATGACGTCCATGACGAACTGCACTTTCACACTCTGTGGCATGGGTGCCCGCCTCACGCGGCCGCAGTGGCGGGCTCGGCCGACGGGGCGCTGTCACGCAAGGGGACCTCGCGGATGAACCAGGCCAGCACGAAGGCGAGGGCGCCCAGCGCGGCGGCGCCGAGGGCCATGGCGTGGATGCCGTCGGAGACGGCGAGGCGGACCGCCTCCCGCGCGGCGGGCGTGAGCCGGATGAGCGCCTCGGGCGTCAAGGCGATCCGGGTGGCGGTCTCCGCGCCGAGGTGGTCGATGAGGGTGTCCTGCAGCCGGGCGGTGTACAGGGCGCCCAGGGCGGCCACGCCCAGTGAGGCGCCCATCGTGTGCCAAAGGGTGACCGAGCCGCTGGCCGCCCCCATGTCGCGCGGCTCGGCGCTGTTGATGGTGATGATCGTGGTGGACTGCATCAGCATGCCCACCCCAAGGCCGCCGATCAGGGTGAGACCGGAGGCGAGCGCCAGGTTGATGCCCGGCCGCAGCATGAGGAGCGCGAGCATGCCGGCCGCCACGGTGGAGCCGCCGAGGATCGGGTAGATCCGGTAGCGGCCGTTGCGGCTGATGAGCCGGCCGGTGCCGATCAGCACGGCGACCATGCCCAGCATCGCGGGCAGGATCAGCAGGCCGCTGGCGATCGGCGAGGCACCGTGGACCAGATGCATGTACTGGGGCAGGAAGGTGGCCGCCACCACCATGCCGACGCCGCCGAGGAAGCGGATGACCTGGGCGAGGGTGAAGTTGCGGTCGGCGAACAGGCCCAGCGGGACGATCGGCTCGGCCGCGCGTCGTTCCACGAACAGCAGGGTGGCCAGCGCCGCCACCCCGATAAGGATCAAGGCGAGGATCGGAGTCGATCCCCAGGCGTACTGGGTGCCGCCCCAACTGGCGACCAGACTGAGCGCCACCAGCGCCACCGTCAGCAGCAGCGCCCCGAGGTAGTCGATCCGCGTCCTGATCCGGCGCCGCTCCAGCCGCACGGCGGCACCGATGAGCAGCAAGGCGGTCGCGCCGATGGGGAGGTTGACGAAGAACGCCCACCGCCAGCCCAGTTGCCCGGCGAACAGGCCACCGAGCAACGGCCCGGCGATGAAGGCGATCGGCATCATGATCCCGAACAACCCCATGAGCTTGCCGCTGTGCCGGGGTGGCACCAGCTCGCCGATCAGCGCCAGAGCGCCGGTCATCAGCCCGCCCGCGCCCAACCCCTGCACCATCCGGAAGCAGACGAGCTGGATCATGTCATGCGCGGCTCCCGACAGCCCTGACCCCAGCAGGAAGACCACGATCGCGGCCATGTAGACCGCCTTGCGGCCGTACAGGTCGCCGAGCTTCCCCCAGATCGGCGTCGAGGCGGCCATGCAGATCAGATAGGCCGTCGCCACCCAGGAGAAGTACTCCAGCCCACCGAGATCTTTCACGATCGCCGGCAACGCGGGCCCGAGCATCATGCCGTCCAACGGGGCTGTGATCATGCCCAGCATCACGCCGATCACGCCCACACGAAGAGATCGATCCACACGTCCTCCATTTCGCGTACCTCGTACGTGAAATGGACCATAACCATTCAGGTACCATGTACGCAAATGGAGGGAAGGGATGTGCATGGCCGACGAGCGAGCGACCAGCATCTGGATGCAGCCGGAGGGGCACGAGCGCTCCGGCCCGGGACGGCGCCCCGGCTACAGCCGGGAGCAGATCACCCGAGCGGCCGTCCAGATCGCCGACGCCGAAGGAGTGGAGGCCGCGACCATGCGGCGGATCGCAGGCGAGCTGGGCACCGGCGCCATGTCGCTCTACCGCTACGTACCCCGGCGCGACGACCTGTTCGACCTCATGATCGATCTGGCGATGAGCGAGATCGAGCTTCCCGACGGCCCGTCGGGTGACTGGCGCTCCGACCTGACGCTGCTGGCCCGGCAGATCCGCGCCACCGGCCTACGCCATCCCTGGCTGATCGCGCTGCTCACCAGCCGGCCCACGCTAGGCCCCAACCTGCTGCGCGTGCACGAGTTCGCACTCGGCGCCTTCGACGGGCTCGGGCTCGACATCGACGACATCACCGGGTTCGTCGGCATGCTGAACGACTACGTACACAGCGCGGTCCGCCGCGAGATCGGCTGGCTGGAGGAGGCCCGCCGCACGGGCCTGGACCCCGAGCGCTGGAAACGGGACTACATGGGACCGTACGTTCGCCAGGTCGTCGAATCCGGCGCCTTCCCCCTGTTCAACCGATCGGTCCTCGACTCCCGCACCGCCCACCTCGCCACCGAGGAACGCTTCCGGCATGGACTCGATCGCATCCTCGACGCCATCGCCGCCCTCATCCCATCACTGTGTCCTCGTTAAGCAGGAAGGCAGACCGAGACGACGGCGCCACCGGCGGCGGGCCGACGGAGGCTTCTAGAGCAGGAGGCGTCTGGTCCTCGTCGAGGGGTTCTGAGGGCCTAATTTTGGTTTTACACCAACCCAGCGCCTTTACAAAGTAGATCAGGAAAGCAACTCGATCAGCAGGCGGGTGATCTCGACGGGGCGCTCCATGCTCGGCAGGTGACCGGCCCAGTCGAGTTCGAGCAGCGTCGCGTCCGGCAGCGCCTCCGCCGTGTGCCGTCCGCTCTCCCGGAAGTACGGCAGGTCGTGGCCGCCGGTGACCACCAGCGTGGGCGCGGTGACCACCGTCAGGTCGATCGGTTCCCTGCGCCGCTCGGGCACCGGGTCGGCGGCCAGTTGCACCTCGAACGCGTGCCGCTGCATCGCCGCCAGCCGCGCCCTGACCGGCTCGTCCGCCTCGGGTCCCAGCCACGTGCGGACGTTGAGGTCAACCGCTCCCCCGACGTCGCCCGCCTCGATCAGCCGGTCCTCCTCCGCCCCGAACGCCTCAAGATCGGGAGTCGGCGGCAGGCCGCAGCCCGCGTTCAGCAGCACGAGCCGCGAGACGAGATCGGGATGCCCGGTCGCGAGCTCCAGCGCGACCCGCCCGCCGTACGACGATCCGACGAGCCCGACCCGGCGCAGGCCGAGCGCCGCGAGCAGGTCCGCGACGTCGCCGGCGTCCGAGTACGGCCCCTCCGCGACGCACGGCGTGCGCCCGCGCCCCCGGAAGTCCAGCCGGATGACGCGGAACCGCTCCCCCAGCGGCTCCCACTGCGGATCCCACATGCCCGAGTCGGCGACGCTGGAGTGCAGCAGGACGACCGGCTCACCCGAACCCCGTTCCTCGTGCCAGACCGTCATCGTGCCTCCATCGCGACGCGGACGCCGAGGGCGACCAGCACTGTCCCCGACAGCTGTTCCAGGCGGCGGCGGACCGCGGGCCTGCCGAGCACGGCGCCGGCCCTGCCGATCGCCCACAGGAAGATGCCGATTTCGTTGCCGAGGAGAGCGGCCACTCCGGACGAGCGCCCGGCCCTGAGCGTCTGCCGCAGGATCAGCGCCGTGCCGGCACCCGGGATCATCGCGAGCAGGAAACAGGAGCCGACGAAAGCGAGCCAAACCACACGCTCATCCTTCCGGCCGGGTCGCGAGCCCACAACCGATTTCCCGCCCGGTGCGGGCGTGAACGCCCCGGTCGGACGCACGTCGCGACGAGAACCAGGGCTCTCTTAGGAGGCAGGCTGGTCGAGGTCGGCCAGGTCCAGCACGAAGCGGTAGCGGACGTCGCCTCGATCGAGGCGGGCGAGCGCCTCCTGCACGCGGGCGGAGGGGAGCAGTTCGATGTCCGCGGTGATTCCATGCTCGGCGCAGAAGAGCAGCATCTCGGCCGTGCCCGCCCGTCCACCGGTGCCCGACGACGTCAGCTTCTTGCGGCCGTAGATCAGGTCCATGACCCGCAACGGGATCTCGCCGGGATAGCCGAGCAGGCTGAGCGTGCCGTCCAGGGCCGCCATGCGCAGCAGCGGCGGGATGTCGTGCGGGGCGGAGATGGTGTCCAGGATGAGGTCGAACCGGCCGCGTGCCTGTTCCGTCTGCTTGTCGTCGGTGGTGAGCAGCAGGCCGGTAGCCCCGAGCCTGCGGGCGTCGGCGGCCTTGTCCGGCGTGCGGCTCAACACGGTGACCTCGGCGCCGAGGGCGGCGGCGAACTTCACCGCGAGGTGCCCCAGCCCACCGAGGCCGGCTACGGCGACCCGGGTGCCCGGCCCGACCCCGGCGGCTCGCATGGGCTCCCACACGGTGATCCCGGCGCACATCAGCGGGGCGGCGGCGGCCGGGTCGAGCCCGCCGGGCAGCCGGTAGGCGAACCTCTCCCGCAGCACGTACTCGCGACTGTAGCCGCCCTGCGTCGTGGTGCCGTCGACGCGGTCGGTCCCGCCGTAGGTGCTGGTGGCGCCCGCGTAGCAGAAATTCTCCTGCCCCACCTGGCACATCGGGCAGTCCCCGCAGGAGTCGACGATGGTCCCGACCGCGACCCGGTCACCTGGGGCGAAGGTGGTCACCGCGGCACCGACGGCCGCAACCGTGCCGGTGAACTCGTGACCGGGAACCAGGGCCCCTTCGTCCCGGAAGACGCCGCGGATCCTGTGCAGGTCGCTGTGACACACGCCGCAGTAGTCGATGCGCACCGCGATGTCGTCGTCGCGCAGCTCCCTGCGCTCGATCGCAACCCGCTGCAGCGCGGTGGATCCGTCGACGCTCTGCCAACCGGTGGTGAGGCGCATTGATTCTCCCCAGACAGACTGTTCGGTCTGTTTCAGACTAGCCGCCTCCGGTCGAAAGGCAAACCAACTGTTCTGTTTGCTATCGTGATCCCATGCCCGAACTGCCGACCACGCCGCGCGGCGCCGCGACCAGTCGGCGCATCCTCGACGCGGCCACCGAGGAATTCGCGCAGCGCGGCATCGCCGGCGCCCGGATCGAGCGCATCATCGCCGCGGCGCGCACCAACAAAGCCCAGCTCTACGGCTATTTCGGCAGCAAGGAAGGCCTGTTCGACGCGGTCGTCGCCGACTGCGTCGGCCGCACCACCGACGCCGTCCCCTTCGACGTCGACGACCTGCCCGGCTGGGCCGTGGGACTGTACGACCTGAACCTGCGCCAGCCGCACCTGGTCCGGCTCATCGCCTGGATCCGGCTGGAGCAGCGCCCGACCGGCCGGTGGTTCGACAGCTCCGAGCACGAGCCGAAGCTCGCCGCCATCGCCCAGGCCCAGGCGGCGGGCCGCCTGCGTCCAGGCGACCCCTTCGACCTGCTGACCCTGGTCATCGCCATGGCGTGCGCCTGGTCACCTGCCAGCGGCGTCTACACCGCCACCGCGGACGAGCCCCCCGCCGAGCACGAACGCCGCCGGGCACTGCTGCGCGACTGCGTCGCGCGCGCCGTATCGCCCTGACCCGACCGGCTGCCCAAGCGCATCGCCGCCGTAGGGGATCGTTCGTACGGGGTCGGGGACGCGCGGCGGCCGGATGAACGCGTACGGCCACAGGCGCCGGTGTGGTCAGCCCGATTCACGAGGGAGTCGTCCGTCCAGAGCGGACGACGACAGGAAAGCGGATCAACCGCTCCTTTCCACTTTCAACCTATAGCGCACAGGGGGGCTTGCGGCAAGACCCGGGTCGTACCGCAAAATCAACGGCCGGAGCCGGCGCCCAAGGCCGCCCGTGCCCGCGTGAACCACGCGGGAACGTCGCGCCAGGACCCGAGAACAAGAGAATCCGCGAACCCCGGCGACCTGAACCCACGACGGCCCAGGTTCGTCACGGCGGTTCGGGCGCCTTCGTGCGCGTGACGGTCGCAAGCCACCCAGATCGGAGCTGATTACGTGAACCCGCTGCCCACCAGCGCGTTCGACCTTCCCGGCAACCTCTCCCACAAGGCCGATCCAAGGCTGATCGCCGCCGATGAGCGGCACTTCGCGGCCATCGCAGAAAGCCTCGAACAGTCGATCGCCGAGCTGTCCGATCGCCTCGACACCGAGCTCAAGGCCCCAGGCGGCAGTGGCCGGCAGGCGCTGGACCGGGACCTGGAGGTCCACCGGCTGACCGCTCGCCTGCGCATGCTGCGCCGCTTCGGCCTGGACCTGTGCCTCGGACACATGGTCGGCGAGGACGACCCCGAGCCCGTGTACATCGGACGACTCGGTCTCACCGACAGCGCGGGTCGCCGGCTCCTGCTCGACTGGCGCTCCCCCGCCGCTGAGCCGTTCTTCGGAGCCACCCACGCCAACCCGATGGGGCTGACCAGTCGCCGCAGGTATCGCTGGACCCGCGGCCGGATCAGCGACTACTGGGACGAGGTGTTCACCCCGGACGGGTTCGAAGGGCACGCCGCGCTCGACGACCAGTCCGCCTTCATCGCCAGCCTGGGCGGCAGCCGGTCGCCACGGATGCGCGACGTGCTCGGCACCATCCAGGCCGACCAGGACGCCATCATCCGCGCGGGATCCGAGGGCGCTCTCGTCGTCGACGGTGGCCCCGGCACGGGGAAGACCGTCGTCGCCCTGCACCGCTCCGCCTACCTCCTCTACTCCGACCCTCGCCTCGGTCAGCGCCGGGGCGGCGTGCTGTTCGTCGGTCCGCACCAGCCCTACCTGGCCTACGTCGCCGACGTACTGCCCAGCCTCGGGGAAGAGGGCGTGCAGACCTGCACCCTGCGCGACCTCGTCCCCGAGGGGGCCGCGGCGGCGATCGAGACCGATCCCGGCGTGGCCCGCCTGAAGTCGTCCGCGGATCTGGTGAAGGCGATCGAGCCGGCCGTCAGGTTCTACGAGAACCCGCCCACCAAGGGGATGACGGTCACGACCCCCTGGTCCGACATCTGGCTGAGCCCCGACGACTGGGCCGAGGCGTTCGAAGCGCCGGAACCCGGCACTCCGCACAACGAGGCACGCGACCGGATCTGGGAGGAACTGCTCACGATCCTGGTGGACAAGCACGACGGCGACGCCCCGGCCGACCTGGTCCGCAGGTCGCTGGTGCGGGACAGGGAGCTGCTCACGACCTTCAACCGCGCGTGGCCGCTGATCGAAGCGACCGACCTCGTCGGCGACCTGTGGTCGGTGCCCGCGTACCTGCGGATGTGCGCTCCCTGGCTCAGCGTGGACGACGTACGGAAGCTGCAGCGCGCGGACGCCCAGGCGTGGACGGTGTCCGACCTGCCGCTCCTGGACGCGGCACGGCAGCGGCTCGGCGACCCGGAGACCTCACGACGCAGGCGTCGCCATGACGCCGCAGTCGCGGCCCAGCGCGAGGGCATGGCGCGGGTCGTCGACGACCTGATCGAGGCCGACGACTCCGAGATGCTCGTGATGTCGATGCTGCGCGGACAGGACCTACAGGATGCCCTGGTCGACGAGTCCGCGCTGCCCGCCGCCGACCCGGACCGGCTCGCCGGCCCGTTCGCGCACATCGTGGTGGACGAGGCTCAGGAGCTCACCGACGCGGAGTGGCAGATGCTGCTGCTGCGCTGCCCGTCCCGGAGCTTCACCATCGTCGGCGACCGCGCCCAGGCGAGGCACGGGTTCACCGAGTCGTGGCACGAACGGCTCAAGCGGATCGGGCTCGACCGGATCACCCTCGCCTCCCTGACCATCAACTACCGGACGCCGGAAGAGGTCATGGCGGAGGCCGAGCCGGTCATCCGGGCCGTGCTCCCGGACGCCAACGTGCCGGCCTCCATCCGCGGCGGCGGCGTCCCCGTCGTCCACGGATCCGTTTCGGATCTGCGCTCGATCCTCGACGCCTGGCTCGCGGAGCATGCCGAAGGGACCGCGTGCGTGATCGGCGATCCCTCCTTCGAGGAGACCTCCCGCGTCCGGTCACTGACCCCGGAGCTGTCGAAGGGGCTCGAGTTCGACCTGGTCGTCCTCGTCGACCCGGAGAGGTTCGGCGAGGGCGTCGAAGGAGCGGTCGACCGCTACGTCGCCATGACCCGGGCGACCCGGCAACTCGTCATCCTCACGAGCTCCTGACGCCGGTCGGCTGCGGTCACCACCCGACGGGGCCGAGGCGGTCGATGAAGATCCCCGTCGGCCCGTCGGCGTCGATCGTCGCGAGTCTGACGATCGAGTCGGTGCCCTCGGTGACCGTCAGCTCGCCGGTGTGATTGTTCATGTCGGTGGCGGCGAACTTGCGGTTCGCGACTTCGCCGGGAGTGGCGACGTTGAACTTGACCTTCGGGATCGCCTGGGCGTACCGGACGGTGATCATGTTCAGCGCCGCCTTCGACGAGCTGTAGGCGAGCTCGTGCATTCTCGAGACGGGCTGCTCCGGATCGGTCACGACCGTGAAGGAGCCGCCGCCGCTGGACACCATCACCACCCGCGGATGGTCCGCCGCCCGCAGCAGGGGAAGGAACGCGTTCGTGACCCTGATCGGCCCGTAGACGTTGGTGTCGTAGACGGAATGGATCTCCTCCACCGTCGTCTCCGCGGGCGCGACGACCTTTCCCGGCGTGCCGGCGTTGTTGATCAGTACGTCCAGGCGGTCGGTGTGCTCGCGGACGAGCCGTACGGCGCCGGCCACCGACTCGTCTGAGGTCACGTCAAGCGGGACCATGATCACATCGACGCCGCCGGCGGTCAGCTTGTCGGCGGCCGCCCGTCCTCGGCTCTCGTCGCGCGAGCCGAGAAAGACCGTCCAGCCCTCTTCCCCGAGCCGCCGGGCCGCCTCGAACCCGAGTCCCTTGTTGCCACCGGTGATCAGCACCGAGGTGCGCTCCGAGTTCGTCATTCGTCCTCACTCCGTGGAGTCTCGTGCCGGCGCGGATCGTCCGCGCGGCGTCCTGACGAACACGAGACGCCGCTAACCCGCCCCCTGTGACAGCTCGGCTGTGTGACGTACGCCACTGGTCGCGGGTGTCACACAGCTGCGGGAACCGGCGTCTCGTGCGTGTGGCACAGTCGAGAGCGATCAGGCAGGAGCCGGTGATGAGCGAGGGACGAATGAGTGCGGCGCAGTCACTCGCCGGCGGCGGCCGGATGGATTCCGCCGATCCGGCCACCGAGGCGTTCGTCGCCCACCGCAACCTGTTGTTCACCGTCGCCTACGAGATGCTCGGCTCGGCCGCCGACGCCGAGGACGTCCTGCAGGAGACCTGGCTGCGGTGGGCGGGCGTCGATCTCGAAACCGTGCAGGATCGGCGTGCGTACCTGGTGCGGATCACCACCCGCCAGGCGCTGAGCAGGCTGCGTGTGCTCGGCCGGCGCAGGGAGTCGTACGTCGGGCCGTGGCTGCCGGAGCCGCTGCTGACGGCGCCCGATGTGGCCGAGGACGTGGAGCTGGCCGACAGCGTCTCGATGGCGATGCTGCTGGTGCTGGAGACGCTGTCGCCGACCGAGCGGGCGGTGTTCGTGCTGCGCGAGGTGTTCGACCTGGACTACGACGAGATCGCCGAAGCGGTCGGCAAGAGCCAGGCCGCGGTCCGCCAGATCACCCACCGCGCACGCGCCCACGTCGCCGCCCGCCGGCCACGCGACGTCGTCTCCCCTGCCGAGACCCGCGACGCCCTCCAGGCCTTCCAGCAGGCAGTCGAGACCGGCGACCTGCAGAGCCTGCTCGACATCCTCGCGCCGGACGTCGTCGTCCTGAGCGACGGCGGCGGGCTCAAGAGGGCCGTGGCGCGGCCCGTCGTGGGGGCCGGCAAGGTGGCTCGCCTGCTGACCGCCGGCCTGAGCAGGTTCGGCGCCGAGGTGTCGGCCGAGCCGGTACAGGTCAACGGCCACCCCGGTCTCATCATGCGGATCAACGGGGAGATCGACGGTGTCGTGGCGATGCGGATCGAGGACGGGCTCGTGGCTGGGATCTACTTCGTCCGCAATCCCGACAAGCTGTCGCGTGTGGAACGGGAGACCGCGCTGAGCCGCTGAGACCGGAACGACCCGGCAGTCCGCGCCGTGACCCTGCGCCCTCCGCTTCAGCGTCCGGCGCCGGAGTCGTCCTCCGGCGCCGCGCCGTACATGCGGGACAGATCCGCGACGGCCTCGGCCATCAGCGCGCGGAGGTCGGCCGGCTCCAGCACCTCGACGAGGACGCCCATGCGCAGGAACAGCCACCGGGCGTGCGTGAGGGACTCGATCGGCAGCGTCAGCCGGGTCCAGCCGCCTGACTCCGGCTGCCCGTCGGCCAGCGCCTTGTCGACGACGTCTCCCCCCAGGGTGAACCGGAGCAGGTCCTCCGCGCCCGGCGCGAGTCGTACCACCGCCTCGGCCGTGTACATACGTGAGGCGAAATCCGCGGCGAAGCCGCGCCAGAACTCGGCGAGATCGAAGTCCGGCGGCCGTTCGAAGCGCTCGGACAGCACCTCGGCCTCGATGATCCTGGCCACGCGGTAGGTCCGCACCGTACCCGAGCAGGCGGCGGCGAGATACCAGGAACCACCCTTGAGAACCAGCCCGTAGGGATGCACCAGCCGTTCCACCTCGGCCGGCCCCCACCGGCGGTAGCGCAGCCGGAGCACCCGCTCCTCCCACACCGCCTCCGCGACCTCCACGAGGAACGGCGCGTCGTCGGCGCCGCGGTACCAGCCCGGCACGTCGAGGTGGAACCTCTCCCGCATCCTGGCCGCGTGGGAACGCGGCTCGGGCGGCAGCGCGGCCAGCAGCTTCAGCTCCGCCGCCGCGGCGAAGTCGGCGAGCCCCAGTTCGGCCGCCGGGCCCGGCAGGCCGGCCAGGAACAGGGAGGACGCCTCCTCCACGGTCAGCCCGTTGAGGCGGGTACGGTAGCCGTCGAGCAGCCGGTATCCGCCCAGCGGCCCACGGTCGGCGTAGACGGGCACCCCTGCGGCCGACAGGGCCTCGACGTCCCGGTAGACGGTGCGGACCGACACCTCCAGCTCTTCGGCGATCTCCGTGGCGGTCATCCTGCCGCGCGTCTGCAGCAGGAGCAGCAGGGACAGCAACCGGCTCGCACGCATGTGACCAGTCTGCCACCTTTACAAAGTAGATTTATTTGCTTTCGCACATGAGCTGTGTTCAAATGCACGCATGGAGAGTGCCGACCGGATTCGGGCCATCATGAACGCGCTGCGGACGTCCGACAGCGTCTCCGTGGCCGAACTGGCGCTGGCGTACGGGGTCTCGGAGATGACCATCCGGCGCGACCTGGACGAACTCGCCCAGCAGGGGGTGGTCCGGCGCGTCCGCGGTGGCGCCCTGAGCCTGCTGCTGCGTGGTGAGGAGCCGCCCTTCGGCGTGCGCGAGCGGGAGGCGATCGACGCCAAGCGCCGCATCGGCGCGGAGGTCGCCGGCCTGCTGGCCGACGGCGAGGCCGTGCTGCTCGACGGCGGCACGACCGCGCTCGAAGTCGCCCGAGCCGTACGTGAGCGCCGCCTGACCGTCCTGCCACTGGCGCTGCAGGCGGCGCAGGAACTGGCCGGCGCGCCCCGCGTCCGCCTCGTCCTGCCCGGCGGGGAGGTGCGGCACGGGGAGATGAACTTCGTGGGCCCGCTGACCGAGACGTCGATCAAGGCCCTGCGGTTCGACACCGCGGTGATCGGCTGCTGCGGGCTGTCGGCCGAACACGGCCTGACCGCGCACGACCTGCCCGAGGTGGCCATCAAGCAGGCCGCGATCGCCTCGGCCCGTCGCGTCGTCGTCGCGTGCGACTCGGGGAAGTTCACCCGTACGGCGTTCGGGGCGGTCTGCGGGCTCGATCGGCTCGACCTGGTCGTCACCGACGAGGGCATCCCCCGGGACCAGCACGACGCTCTCACCGCCGCCGGGGTCACGGTGCGCACGGTGTCCGCCTCCGCCCCTGCCTCGGCCCCCGTCACCTGAGCACCGCCTCTCCCCCGCGTGGACGGCGGCGTGCCCGGACCGTCCGCGGCCCCAGGTGCTCCGCGCGGGTGTCGCCGCCCAGGGATCGCACCCGGGTCCGGACATGGACCCGGGCGATGCGCGAGCGGGAAATCACTCCAGGCCCCCACCTCCAGGCCCGTCATCAAACCCCGTCCTCAAACCAGCCCTCACACCCAGCCCTCACACCCAGCTCCGGCGGTCGCCGGGAGGGGGTTCCCCTGCGGGAGGCGCACACCTCCCCCGATCGTTCACCCAGCTCACCGGCACCGCCGTTCACGGAGCCCGTTCACGGAGCCCGTTCACGGAGCCCGTTCACGGAACCCGTTCACGGGCCCGTTCACACGGCTCGATCGCACCCGAGCGGACCTCCGTAGGAGCGCGTCGGCCCCGACGCCCGGCATCCCGCAGGTCCGCGACAACACACCCGGGACCCAGCCGGGACACCACAGCCGCGAACACAAGCCGCGAACACAAGCCGCGAACACAAGCCGCGACGACAAACCGCGACAACAAACCGCGACGACACAGACGAACCTTCCAGCGCCCCGAGGAGCACGACATGGCTCTGTCCGCCCCCGCCCGCCCGGCGCTTCTGCGCGCACGCGTGGCCGTCTACGGGCTGTTCCTGCTGGCCGGCATGGCCATGGGCACGTGGACCAGCCGGATCCCCGCCATCAAGGCAAGCCTGGGGCTGAGCGACGGCGCGCTCAGCCTGGGACTGCTCGGCATCGCGGCCGGTGCCATCACCGGCATGCAGGTGGTCGGCCGGCTGGTGGACCGCTACGGCAGCTACCGGACCATGCTGCCGATGGCCGTCGCCCAGGGGCTCGTCCTCGTGGTTCCCGCCTACATGCCGAACCTGCCGGCGCTCGCGCTCTCCCTGTTCGCGTTCGGCGCGGTCACCGGCACGCTCGACGTGGCGATGAACGCCAACGCCGTCGTGGTGGAGCGGGCGTACGGAAAGTCACTCATGTCGTCCTTCCACGCGGTGTTCAGCGTGGGCGGGTTCGCGGGGGCGTCCGCCGGTGGCATGTTCGCCCACGCCGGGGTGAGCCCTGGTGTCACCTTCGCGGCGATGGGCGCGGCGATCCTGCTCATCGCCCTGCTGAGCGCCCGGTGGGCGATCCGCGACGCCCCTGCGCGGGAGGCGGTGCAGGCGGGTTCCCCCCAGGCCGGACCCGCGCGCCGGCGTGTCGGCGGCGGCGTGCTGCTCCTCGGCGTCCTCGCGTTCTGCTGCATGATCGGCGAAGGCGCCGCGGCCGACTGGGGCTCGGTCTACCTGCGTGACAACCTGGGCTCCTCCCCCGGCTTCGCCGCGGCCGCGTACGCCGCGTTCTCGATCATGATGACGGCCGGCCGGTTCGCCGGGGACCGCCTCGCCGCCTGGCTGGGGCCGGTCACACTGGTGCGCTGTTGCGGAGTCATCGCCGGGGCCGGTCTCGCGGCCGGGATCGTCGTGAGCGAGCCGGTTGCCGGGGTCGTCGGATTCGGTCTGTTCGGCGCGGGCCTGTCGTGCATCATTCCCCAGGTGTTCTCGGCCGCCGGCCACCGCGACCCCGCCCAGTCGGGGCGCGCGCTCGCCGCCGTGGCGAGCCTCGGCTACTCCGGCTTCCTCGCCGGCCCCGTTCTCATCGGCGGCCTGGCCGAGGCCGTCACCCTTCCGCGCGCGCTGCTGGTGCCCGCCGTGCTCGCGTTGTTCGTGGCCCTCACCGCTCCGGCGCTGCGCTCACCCCGTCCGGAACCCGCGACCGATCGTCGGGCCGAGCCCGCCCGGGATTGACGAGCCGGAGCCGAGGGTTGGATCGGGCAGGGCCGGGCAGTGGTGGGGCGTGGCCGTCACCGACGATCCCGAGGAGCCGGTCCCCGCGTACCGGCGGCTCGCGGCGATGCTTCGCGAGGAGATAGTGCGCGGCCGGATCGAGCCCGACCGCCCCCTGCCGCCTGAGGAGCGCCTCGTGCGTGAGCACGGGTTCGCCCCCGAGGACGTACGCCGCGCCGTCGAGGTGCTCAGCGGCGAGGGCCTCGTGTACACGATCGAGGGGCAGGGGGCGTACGTGTCCACCCGGGCCGAGGAGACGGGCGGCGGCTGAGCGGTCAGCCGGCCGTCCCGTCCCCCACCGGTACGGCTACCCGGCCTGCGCGGACGGGCGGGGCTCGCGCCACATGGGGTACATGACCGGGCCGCCGGGCAGCCGGAGCAGTTCGGGCATGTCGACGTAGCCGTGGCGGAGATACAGCCGCCGGCTCGCCTCGCTGCTCGCCTCCAGGTAGGCCGCGATCCCTTCGGCGTCGAGCCTGCGGTGATGCTCCTCCAGCAGCAGGCTGCCGAGGCCGCGGCCGGTCCTCCCCCGTTCCAGGGCGATGAACGCCAGGTAGTGGTGCGGCTCCTGGGGGTGGAGCTTGTCCATCAGCTCCCCGAAGACGCGGTAGCGTTCGGCGTTGTCCCCCGCGAAGGACGCGATCGCCTCCTGCTCGCCGGGGATCTCGGGAAACGGCGCGGCGAACCAGACCGCCACACCGGCCAGCTCGCCCGACTCGTGGATGCCGTAGACATCGCCGTGCTCCAGCGCGTGCCCGGCCCAGATGGTGAAGAACCGCCGCTGCATCGGCAGCCGGTCCTCCACCCGCGGGATGAGCCAGCTGCTGATCTCGTCGGTGTGGAAGGTGCCCGCGATGAGGCCGCCGGCCGCCTCCGCGTCCGTCATCCGGATGATCTCGACGCTCACTTGGCGCCCCCGTTGACGGCCTGGGCGCCCAGGCCGATGTTGGCGTACACCTCGGGCCGGATCGACTTCAGCACCCGCCCCCAGACGAGGCCGAGGGCGATCGCGACGAGGAAGATGCCGGGCAGGATCCAGCGGAGGACGGAGTCGGGCTCGACCCCGAGGACCGTGTCGAAGTTGATCAGGGTGAGGCCGATGATCACACAGAGCGCCAGGATCGCCAGGGCCGGGGCTATGCGGGTGCGCCAGGTCGTCTCTCCCCGCGAATCGCGGGCGAAGAACACGATCACCGATATCGAGGTGACGGTGAGCAGGGTCAGCAGCCCGAGACCGCCGAAGGTGCCGAAGATGAAGAACATCTTGGTGACCGGGTCGAGGCCGGAGATCGCGTAGACGGTGATCACGACAAGCCCGAGCACCGTCTGCAGCAGCGACCCGGCGATCGGGGCGGCGGTGCGGGCCGAGGTGCGGCCGAAGATCGAGGGGATGACGTTCTCCCGGCCCAGGGCGAAGATGTAGCGGGCCGTGGTGTTGTGGAAGGCGATCATGCAGGCGATGCTGCTGGTCACGAACAGCACCGAGCCGATCGTCGAGACGGCGGAGCCGAGGTGGGCGGCGGCCTGGTTGAAGATGAGCCCGGTCCCCTGCTCCGAGGCGGCCTTCACGATCCCGTCCGGCCCGGTCGGCACCGTCTGCGCCCAGGCGGAGAACGAGTAGAGCACGGCGATGATCGCGATGCCCAGGTAGGTGGCGATGGGCACGGTCCGGTGGCGGTCCTTGGACTCCTCGGCGAAGACCACCGACGACTCGATGCCGGCGAACCCCGCGACGACGGTGGCGAGCGCGGCGCCCACGCCGGGCACGAACAGCGCGCCGGGGGTGAAGCCCTCGAAGCTGAGGCCGCCCGGGGCGGGGTGGGTCAGGTCGCCGAGGTCGAACAGCAGCACGATGGCGATCTCACTGACCAGCAGGATGGACAGGATCTTCCCGTTGACGTCCACGCGCAGCAGGCCGAGCACGCCGGTCAGCGCCCAGGCCACGAGCGCGATCACCCACCACGGGGGCGACCCGCCGAACCAGTCGACGAGCAGCGGCTCGGCCGCCGATCCGATGATTCCGTACAGGCCGAGCTGCAGCGCGTTGTACGCCAGCAGCGCCACCCAGGCGGTCGCGACTCCCTGGGTCCGGCCGAGCCCTTGGGCGGCATAGGCATAGAAAGCGCCCGCGTTCACCACATGCCTGGCCATCGTCACATATCCGACGGCGAAGAGCGCGAAAATGGCGCCCAGCATCAGGAATGCGAACGGGACGCCGATGACAGACGTCACCGTGTACGCCGTCGGGACCGAACCCGCGACGACCATCAGCGGCGCCGCCGCGGAGATGACGAAGAACACGATGGACGGCACGCCGAGCCGGTCCTCGGCCAGTGCGGCGGTGACGGCACTGGGCCGTTGCTGTGTGAGGGACACCTGGAACTCCGTGTGAGGGGGGTGGGAGGTCACCGGCGGCTGATGACGGCCTGGCCGACGGCGACCTTGGTCTGGGCGATGAGTCTCTGCAGGGGTACGGGGAGCATGGCGGTCGCGGCGGCCACGAACCGGGGATCGTGCTCGGACAGGACCCGCTGGGCGCAGCCCGCCGCGGCCAGGAGTCCCAGAAGGACGCAGTCTCCGGACGCCGGCGGCGTGCGCCGCTGCACGGCCAGGTTCAGGCGGGCGAGCGGCCACGCGGCCGTGTTCATGTCCGCCGGGGCCGCGGGCTGCTGCTTCAGCAGGTGCCTGACCGGCGGCTTGAGCAGCTTCGCGGCGATCATCCTGGCGGTGACGTCGGCGTAGATCGTACGGGCGAAGAAGAGGAGCCACGTGCCGACCGGATGGTATGGCTCGGCGATGACGTGCCCGAGCACTGTGCGGGTGAGCCGGTCGCCGGTGGCCTCCCGGACCGTCGCGTAGAGGCGTTCCGGGTTCGAGGCGAAGTCGAGCGCCACGTGCTCGGCGAGCATCAGTTCACCGAGCACCCCGCCGGCCAGCGCCAGCCCCGTGAGCCGGGAATGGAGCAACGGATGACCCGTCACGTTGTCGTGCAGGACAAAGTACAGGTCATCGACAAGGGACGGGCTCGAAAGATCGCTTTCAGCCACGGTCGGCGATGATATAGGCGAAATGTTCCGTCTGTCATCGCGCGAAATCACCGTTATGTGGATGACTTCGCGTTCTCCATCCGATATACGCGAATCATGCCAACCGGAATCCGCTTTTCGGTTTATGCAATTACAGCCCGTCTCGCCGGCACTCACCACGGGCGACGAAATGGGCCGGAGGCAGGCCGAAAGCGTTGACCCACGCGCTCGCCTGGGTCGAGTGCTCCGGCATGACGGATCCCGAAGGCACAGGAGCCGGCGGCGCCGAAGTCACGGCCGCGCCTCTCATCTGAGCATGGCGTTGGCGAGGATCGTGAGCAGGATCGACGCGACGATCGAGATGACGATCATCAGGAGGCAGCCCGCCGCTCCCCCGAGTGGCCGAATCTTGAAATTTCCGGGCATGGCGTCCTCCCCCATCGCCGCTCCATGTGCGCCTACCCCTGGCCTTCCTGCCGAACCGAGCGCGGTTTGTCCGTTTTGCGGCCGGGCATCGTCGGCCTATGACCACCCAGGACGACAGGGGCGCGACGGCCCTGGCCCGCGCCCACGGGCTCTTCAACATCGCGGGCGGCCTCTGGCCGCTCCTGCACCTGCCGAGCTTCGAGAAGGTGTTCGGCGCGAAGACCGACCGGTGGCTGGAGCGCACCGTCGCCGGGCTGCTCGTGGGGATCGGCTGGACGCAGATCCGCGCCGCCTCCGCTCCCGGCGGCGCCGACCACGCACGCCGTCTCGGCATGGCCACGGCGGCGACGCTGCTCGCCGTCGACCTGGTCTACGTGCCCACCGGCCGCATCCGGCCCACCTATCTCCTCGACGCGGCGGCCGAGGCGCTGTGGCTGCGCGCCTGGCGGGCCCGCGCCGTACGGCCCGAGCCTCCGTCGACCCGCGCCGGCTCGGTGTTCGCCGCGGCGGCGGCGCTGGCCGCGGGATGCGCCACGGGCGGCGTGCTGGCCGCGCGGATGCTGCGGCGGCGACGGGCGGAGCAGGGCGAGTCAGAGCTCACCCGGGCCCGCTACCTGCGCCACCCCGCGGCGCGGTGAACCAGGTTACGGACCACGACGACGGGTAGAGCGAACGGCAGTTCGATGATGGAGGAGTCATGGACCGAGGACCTGTGGAGAAGGACCCCGAGGAGTGGGCGACCGGGGACGAGCCGATGACCGCGCCGCAGGAGTCCTACCTGCGCACGCTGGCCCGGGAGGCCGGGCGGGACGTGCCGGAAGGGCTCAGCAAGGCCGAGGCCTCCAAGCTGATCGACGAGCTGCAGGACCAGAGCCGCCGTCTGAACGAGAACCGGTGAAGCAGGCCCAGGGAAGCACGCACAGGGCCGCCCGGGACGACCCCGGGCGGCCCCGCGACGTCAAACGGCGCCGTCACCCGGGCAGCGTCTCGCCGCCGATAGGGGCGAGGACCTCGCCCGTGTAGTACGACGACAGCCGGTTGGCGGCGAAGAACACGTACGAGGGAGCGATCTCGTCCGGGTCGGCCGGGCGGCCCATCGGCGCCTGCTGGCCGAACTTGCCCACCTTCTCCTCCGGGAACGTGGACGGGATGAGCGGCGTCCAGACCGGGCCGGGGGCCACGGCGTTGATCCTGATCCCCCGTTCGAGCAGCACCTGGGCCATGGAGTAGGTGAACGCGTTGATCGCGCCCTTGGTCGCGGAGTAGTCGATCAGGGTCTTGTTGCCGCGCAGGCCGTTGATCGACGAGGTGTTGACGATCGAGCCGCCCTCGGGCATGTGCCGCAGCGCGGCCTTCGTCACCCAGAAGTAGCTGTGGATGTTGACCGCGAAGGTGCGCTCCCACTGATCATTGGACAGCTCTTCCAGCGACTGCACCGGGGTCTGCGTGGCCACGTTGTTCACGAGCACGTCGATCCCGCCGAGCTCGCGGACCGTGCGCTCCACGACCTCCTCGCAGTGGCGGGGGTCGGCGAGGTCCCCCGGCATGATCACACAGCGGCGGCCCTCCTGCTCCACCAGCTTCCTGGTGTGCTCGGCGTCCTCGTGCTCGGTCAGGTACGCGATCGCGACGTCCGCCCCCTCCTTGGCGAACGCCACGGCGACGGCCCGCCCGATGCCGGAGTCGCCGCCGGTGACGAGGGCACGCTTGCCCGTCAGCAGGTCGCGTCCGGTGTAGTCGCGCATCTCGTCCCTGGGTTCGGGCGTCATCTCGCCCGTCCGGCCGGGGTACGGCTGCGTCTGCGGCGGCGGTGTGGAGTTCGGCTGCTCAGACATGCACGTCGGGTACCCCTGCCCGTCCAGGGCAAACGGGCGGCGACGGCGGGTGGCGATCGCCCGGCGGATACACACTGTTACCTATCCATCACGCTTTAATGTCCCGAGACGGGACATCGGGTATGACGTTGCCATGACACCCCGGTCGCGGATCAGTCCGCTCGACGTGGTCTGGAAAACGTGCGACGCCGTGCCCGAGTGCCTGGGCGTCGCCCACGAGCCGTACGGCAGATGCCTGGCGCACCTCACACCGGCCGAGGCGGACGGGCTCCTGCGGGGCCTGACGCCCGGCCAGCCCCTCGACCTGCGCGGCACCCTCCTGTCGGAGGACCTGCTCACGCGGGTCCTCGACGCCGTGGAGCGCCGGGTGGGCAGGGCGAGGTTCGACCGCGCGGTCTTCACCGGCCCGGCCCGCTTCGGCGAGGTCGTCTTCACGGGTGACGCGACCTTCGGCCACGCCAGGTTCGACCGTCTCGCCTCGTTCTACGGCGCCCGGTTCCTCCGCAACGTCTCCTTCCGGGAGGCCCGGTTCCTGCGCGAGTTCTCCCTGCACGACGCGCGGGTGTGCGGCCACGCCGCGTTCGACCACGTCACGGTGCGCGGCGACGCCCTGTTCGGAGGCGCGCGGTTCGGCACCCCGTCAGCCGGAGGAACGGCGAACGTGTCGTTCCAGAGGGCGCAGTTCCATGGCTTCGCGGCGTTCGACGCGGCGGTGTTCCACGGGGACGCCTGCTTCCGCGGCGCCCGGTTCCACCGGGCCGTCTCCTTCCGCGGCTCGGACTGCGGGGCGAGCGCCGAGTTCCAGGGCGCCCGCTTCGAGGGGGCGGCCTACCTCGGCCCGATGCGGATCGTGCGGCGCCTGTCCCTCGCGGGCGTACGGGCCTGCGCGCCGTTGCACCTCGACACCGGCGGGTGCCGTGTGGTGCTGCGCTCGGCGGCCGTGCTCGGGCGGCTCTCCGCACGGCTGTCCGACGCCGAGGTCGATCTGCGGGACGCGACGCTCGCCGGGCCCGCCGCCGTCACCCGGCGCTCCGGACGGCTGCGCGTGACCTCGCTCGACGGCCTCGACGCGGGCGCGCTCACGCTGACCGGGGCGGACCTGCGGGCGTGCGGCCTCGGCGGGGTGCGCCGCCCCGAGGGCCTGCGCCTGCGGGAGTGCGTGTTCGCCGCGCCACCGGGCGGGCTCGGACTGCGCCTGGGCTGGCCGCCCGTACGGTGGTGGAGCCGCCGCCGGGTCATCGCCGACGAGCATCTGTGGCGGGGATGGCCCGCGCAGGGCGCCGACGAGCACGCCGCCGGTCCCGCCGGGGAGCGGGCGCCCGACCCGGTGCGCCTGGCGGTCCTGTACGAGCGGCTGGGGCCGGGCGTCGACGACGCGCGCGTGGCGGCCGACTTCGCGTTCGGCGCGATGGAGATGCGGCGGCTGGGCAGCCCGAGCGGCCGGGCCAGGCTGCTGCTGTCGGTGTACTGGCTCGCCTGCGGGTACGGCCTGCGCGCGGGGCGGGCCCTCGGATGGCTCACGCTGGTGGCGGCTCTCGCCGCGGGCGCGGTGTGGGCCGCCGGGGCGCGCCCGGCGGGCAAGCCCGCCGTCCAGCGCGCCCGTGTCGCGGTCGTACGGCCCGCGGTGTCGGTCTCCCGCCCGGCGCACGGGCTCGGAGGCTGAGCCCTCGGAGCACGAAGGGCGACCGTTGCCCCGATCAGCTCCAGGTGGCGTTCTTGAGCGCGCCGGACAGTCCCTTGTGGTCCCAGAAGTCCGCCACCAGGATCTTCGAGGTCGGCAGGAACCACTCCCGCTGTGTGAACGTCACCTTCCGCCCCGAGCTGCCCTGGGGCTCGCAGTAGTTGGGCCAGGTCACGTACTTGGCCGTGTGCCCCGGGCCGACCTGCCGGAGCCCCCGCGAACGGGCCCGGTCCCCGAACAGAGTCATGGTGAGTCCGCCGAAGGGGCACGACGGCTGCGAGAGCGTGGGGATGTACTGGTTCTTTCCGGTGTAGCCCCAGTATTTCAGCGTCTTGGGGCCCACCAGCCAGAAACCCTTGCAGTCGCCGTAGAAGTACTCGGGGTCGGCGCAGCGCCCGGTGATCACCCTGGCCGTGTCCCCGTAACGGCGCACCTTCCACGCGGACGGGATCCTCAGGTTCATGCCGTAGAAGGAGAGGGTCGTGGTCCCTCGGGCCTGCGTGGCCGAGGCGCCCGACGGCGTCCCGGCCGGCAGCGGACCCGCCGCCGAGGCGGCGGCGGGAACGGCCAGCATGGCAACGGCGGACAGAGCGGCCAGGGCAAGAGATCGTTTCCTCATGCTCCGAAGCTAACGATCACAACTTGCGGGTCACTTGGAAGCGGCTGGGCCGCGCTCCGCCCCCGGAGCATCGAAATCTTCGATGCTGAGGACCACAAGGGTTCACGAGTGTTACACGCGTTACCTCCTGTCGCCAGCATAAGCTCAATCGTTCGCAAAACAGGAGATTCCATGACAAAGCGCCTATATGTGGCCATAGTCGGCGCGCTGGTCGTGTCGGCGCTCGCCGGCGGCTGCGGGCGTTCGTCGTCGGGGACCGCCGCGGGCGAGAACGCGGCGACGACGACGGGCAAGACCGCCAAGGACCTGGTTCCCGAGGACGTGCGCACGACGGGCACGCTGCGGGTCGCCACGTCGGAGGGTTACCCCCCGATGGAGATGTACAAGAAGGGCACCCAGGAGCTCACCGGTGTCGACCCCGACCTCGGCGCGGCCATCGCGGCCAAGCTCGGGCTGAAGTTCTCGATCACCAACGCGGCCTTCGACGGGCTCATCCCCGGGCTCCAGGGCGGGCGCTGGGACATCGTGATGTCCTCGATGAGCGACACCGAGGAGCGGCGCGCGGCGGTCGACTTCATCGACTACTTCAACGCCGGCGGCGCGATCATGGTGAAGAAGGGCAACCCGGAGGGCATCAAGACCCTCGACGACCTGTGCGGCCGCACGGTGGTGCTGGCCAAGGGCAGCTCCAACCTCGCCATCGGCGAGAAGCAGAACGAGAAGTGCGCCACGAAGATGAAGATCATGCAGAGCGAGGACGCGCCCACCGGCCTGCTCTCGATCGACTCCGGGCGCGCGGTGGCCACGATCGTGGACTACCCCGTCGCCGTCATGTACGCCAAGGACACCGGCAAGTACGACGTGCTGCCCGAGCAGTACGAGGCCGGGCCGTGGGGCATCGCCGTCGACAAGCGCAAGACGGCGCTGCGCGACGCGGTCGCCAAGGCGATGGAGGAGCTCCAGGCCGACGGCGGCTACACCGCCGTGCTGGACAAGTACGGCGTGACGGCCAACGCCGTCGACGGCGTGCTGGTCAACACCCAGCCGTGGAAGTGACCCGGGAGCAGGCGGCCGGCGTCGAGCTGCCGATCGAGGCCGTGCGCCCCGTGCGGCCCGGCCGGTGGCTGGGGGCGGCCGCCGCCCTCCTCTTCCTGGCCTGGCTGGCCTACACGATCATCGTCAACGAGAACCTGCACTGGGACGTCATCGTCGCCTACCTGGGCGACGGCAGGATCCTCGGCGGTCTGTGGGTCACGATCCAGCTCACCGTGCTGTCCATGGCCATCGGCCTGGCGCTGGGCGTGCTCGCCGCCGTCATGCAGCTGTCGGACAACCCCGTGCTGCGCGGCACCTCCGCCCTCTACACGTGGTTCTTCCGCGGCACGCCGCTGCTGGTGCAGCTCATCTTCTGGTTCAACATCGGGCTGGTCTTCCCTACCTTCGCCATCGGCGTGCCGTTCGGCGGCCCCAAGCTGATCGAGTGGCAGGCCAACGCCGTCATCACGCCGTTCACCGCGGCGCTGCTCGGCCTGGCCATCAACGAGGGCGCGTACATGGCGGAGATCGTCCGCGCGGGCATCCGCTCGGTCGACCCGGGCCAGCGGGAGGCGGCCGAGTCGCTCGGCATGTCCCACCGGCAGGTGCTGCGCCGCGTGGTGCTCCCGCAGGCCATGCGGGTGATCATCCCGCCGACCGGCAACCAGTTCATCTCGATGCTAAAGACCACCTCGATGGTCTCCGTGATCGCCGGGGCCGAGCTGCTGACCGTGGCGCAGCGCATCTACCTCGGCAACTTCGAGGTCATCGCGATGCTCGTCGTCGCCTCGATCTGGTACGTCGTGCTGACCACGATCGCGAGTGTCGGGCAGCACTTCATCGAGAAGCGGTTCGAGCGCGGCCACGTGCGGCTGTCCTCCCGGGTCCGCCGCAACCTGTCGCCGCTACCGTCCAAGGAGCCGCTGCCGTCCAAGGAGCCGCTGCCGTCCAAGGAGCCCTCGTGAACGCTCAGGACCAGCCCATGGTGCGCATCCGCGCCGTACGCAAGCGCTTCGGGCCGCTCGAGGTGCTCAAGGGCATCGACCTCGACGTCCCCGCCGGCGAGGTGGTGTGCGTCGTGGGCCCCTCGGGGTCGGGCAAGTCGACGCTGCTGCGCTGCGTCAACCGCCTGGAGGGCATCGACTCGGGCCGGATCTGGGTGAACGGCGAGCTGATGGGCTACGCCGAGCGCGGCGGCCGGCTCCACACGCTGCGCCCGGCCGAGCTGTGCCGGCAGCGGCGCGGCATCGGCATGGTGTTCCAGCGCTTCCACCTGTTCCCGCACCGCACCGCGATCGAGAACGTGATGGAGGGGCCGGTCACCGTGCTGGGCACGCCCGCCGCCCAGGCCAGGCGGCAGGCGGAGGAGCTGCTCGACCGGGTCGGCCTGGCCGGCCGCGCCCACCACTACCCGGCCCAGCTGTCCGGCGGGCAGCAGCAGCGGGTGGCCATCGCCCGCAGCCTGGCCATGCGGCCCAGCCTGATGCTGTTCGACGAGCCGACCAGCGCGCTCGACCCCGAGCTCGTGCAGGAGGTGCTCGCCGTCATGCGGGACCTCGCGGCGAGCGGCATGACCATGATGGTCGTCACCCACGAGATGAACTTCGCCCGCGAGGTCGGCGACCAGCTCGTGTTCATGGACGACGGCGTCATCGTGGAGCGCGGCGACCCGCGCGAGGTGCTCGCCGCGCCCCGCCACGAGCGGCTGCGCGCCTTCCTCGGGCAGGTCCAGTGAGCGGCTTCGACCTGCTCGTCCGGGGTGGCCTGCTGATGGACGGCACCGGCCGCCCCGGCAGGCTCGCCGACGTCGGGGTCGCCGCCGGGCGGCTGACCGTGCTGGACCCGGGCGAGGCCCCGCGTACGGGCGGCGCCGCCGAGGTGATCGACGCGCGCGGACGGGTGGTCTGCCCCGGCTTCGTCGACGTGCACACGCACTCCGACGGCGTGGCGCTGCTCGGCCCGTCCGGCGGCTCCACGCTGGTGCGGGCGTCGGTGCTGCAGGGCGTGACCACCGAGATCTGCGGCAACTGCGGGTCCAGCCTCTTCCCTGCCCTGCCGGAACGGCTGCCCGCCATGCGGGCCGAGACGCGGATCGCGTTCGGCGGCGACGTCGGCGCGTACGCCGACTTCGCGGGCTTCGCCGCCGCGCACGCACGGGTGCCCCGGGCCAACCACCTGGCCTCGCTCGTCGGCCACGGCACGCTCCGGGCGGGCGTGCTCGGCCCCGTGGACCGGCCCGCCCGGCCCGACGAGCTGCGCACGATGTGCGCGCTGCTCGACGCATCCCTGGCGCAGGGCGCGGCCGGGCTGTCCACCGGCCTCATCTACACCCCCGGCTCGTACGCGGGCACCGACGAGGTGGTGGCGCTTGCGGCGGTGGCCGCCCGGCACGGCAAGCCGTACGTCACCCACCTGCGGGACGAGATGTCGCGCGTGGAGGAGGCGCTGGAGGAGGCGATCGAGATCTCCCGGCGCAGCGGCGCGGCGCTGCACGTCTCGCACCACAAGACCGCGGGCCGGTACGCCTGGGGCCGCACCGAGCGCACGCTGCCGCGCATCGCCGCGCTGCGCGCCGAGGGCATGGACGTCACCTGCGACGTCTACCCCTACACCGCGGGCAGCACGGCGCTGGCCGCCATGCTGCCGCCATGGGCGAACGACGGCGGCGTGGGAGCGCTCACGACCCGGCTCGGCGATCCCGCCCAGCGCGACCGGATGCGCCGCGCCATCGCGGAGGGCGTGCCGGGCTGGGAGAACACGGTCGGCAACGGCGGCTGGGACCGCATCTCGGTGGCGTGCGCGCCCCGCCACCCCCAGGCCGAGGGCCGGACCATCGCCGACCTCGCGGCCTCGGCGGGCGCCGACCCTCTCGACGTGGCCGCCGACCTCCTGGTGGCCGAGGCCGGCGAGGTGACGATCATCAGTCACTCGATGGTCGAGGAGGACGTGCGGCGGGTGCTGGCCGCGCCGTACGCGATGATCGGTTCCGACGGCGTGCCGAAGCCGGGCGGGCGGCCGCACCCGCGCTGGGCCGGGACGTTCCCGCGGGTGCTCGGCCGGTACGTCCGGGAGCTGGGGCTGCTCGGGCTGGAGGAGGCGGTGCACAAGATGACCGGCATGGCCGCGGCGCGCTTCGGGCTGACCGGGCGCGGCGTTGTCCGCGACGGCGCGCACGCCGACCTGGTGGTCTTCGACCCCGCGACGGTGGCCGACCGGGCGACGTTCACCGAGCCGCTGCTGCCGCCCGCCGGGATCGACGCGGTCGTCGCCGGCGGTGAGGTCGTGGTGCGCGACGGCGAGGAGACCGGCGCAAGGCCGGGCACGGTGCTGGCGCTGTGACTCCCTTCGAGCCGCGGAAAGGAACGGACGTGGACAATTCCGGTAAGCCGGAAGCGGCGCGGCTGGAGGAGGTGGCCGCCGCCTGCCCGGGCACCCTGGCCGTCTGCGTGCCCGGGCTGCTCGGCGTGAACGAGGACGCGGTGCTGCCGCTGGCGAGCACCGGCAAGGTGCTGCTGCTCGCGGCGCTCGCGCAGGACGTGGCCGCGGGCGTCGTGGACCCGGGCGAGCGGGTGACGCTGCTCGACGAGGACTACGCGGGCGGATCGGGCCTGCTGACCGGCCTGTCGGCCCGCGGCTGGACCATCGGCGACCTCGCGCTGCTCACCGCCGCCGTCAGCGACAACACCGCGACCAACGCGCTGCTGCGGCGGCTCGGGCTCGGCCGGGTGGACGCGGCCGCCGCCGCGCTCGGGCTGGCCAGGACCCGGATCCACGACAGGATCCGCGCGCCCCGGCTCCCGGAGCATCCGCCGGCCTTCGCCACCGGCACGGCGCGCGAGCTGGCGGGTCTCATGCGGTCCCTGGCGTACGGGCGGGAGCCGTGGCAGCGGCTGCTGCTCGGCTGGATGGCGCACAACACCGACCGCGCGCTGGTGCCCGCGCTGCTCCCGCACGAGCCCGAGGACCGCGACCCGCCGCGGGCCCTGCCGTACGCCGCCGGCGTCTGGGTGGCGAACAAGACCGGCACGGACACCGGGACACGGGCCGACGTGGGCGTCATGGCCGGGGCGCGGTGGGAGGGCTACGCCGTGCTCGCGCACGGACCGGCCGGTCGCGAGCACGCCCTGGTCGAGGCGATCCGGCAGGCCGGCCTCGCCGTCGCCGCCACCGTCCTCCGGCCGCCCGGGGCACCCGTCATGCCGGTATGACCAGCTCCGATGCGGTTTCGTCGATACTGTTTCGTCGATACTGGGGGAATGCTCAGCAGCCACCGCCTCAAGGTGCTCCTGGAGGTCTTCAGGACCGGGAGCATCGCCGGAGCCGCCAAGACCCTGCGGCTGTCGCCCTCCGCCGTCTCCCACCAGCTCGCCCGGCTGGAGGAGGAGGCGGGGGTCGGGCTCGTTGAGCGGGCCGCGCACAGCCTGCGGCTGACCGCGGCGGGCCACCGCCTGGCCGGACGGGCCCAGGAGGTGCTCGACCTCATCGAGTCGGCGGAGAAGGACCTGCTCGCCCAGGCACGGGCGGACGCCGGGCAGCTGCGCATCGGGTTCTTCGCCTCGGCGGGCTACCGGCTGCTGCCGATGGCGTTGTCGTCCTTCACGGCCCGCCACCCGGGCGTCGATCTCGATCTGGTGCTCGGGCAGCCGCACGAGCTGCTGCCCGACGTGGAGCGCGGCGAGCTGGACGTGCTGGTCGTCTTCGAGCACGCCCTCGACCCTTGGAAGGCGCCGAAGGGCGTCGAGGTCGTCCACCTGTTCGACGAGCCGCAGCTTCTCGTCATGCCGCTCGGCCACCCCGCGGGACACCGGCCCCGCGTACGGCTGACCGACCTGGCCGACGAGCCGTGGATCACCACGTTCGGCACCGAGACCCCGGTGTCGGTGCTGGAGCGGGCCAGCGCCCTGGAGGGGATCACACCCACCATCCGCTGCCGCAGCGACCACTACGAGGTGACGCTCGGCCTGGTCCGGGCCGGGCTCGGCGTGGCCCTCGTGCCGAGCCTCGGCGTGCAGGGCGCGGCGGGCATCCAGGTGTGCCAGGTGGAGGGCCCCAGGCTCTACCGCCGGGTCGGCGCCGCCCTCCGCCCGACCAATCCCAATCCCGCCCTGCGGGCGTTCGTCGACTACCTCAGGGACGCCTCGGCCCGCCTCAGCGTCACCCTCCGCTAGGGAGTGCCCGAGGCGGTGGCGAGCCTGCGGGCGACTTCGACCACTGTCTCGCGGCGGCGGGCCAAGGCGGCCTGGTCGGTCTCCTCGTCGAGGACTAGGCGGCACATCCCGGGCACCGCGAAGTTCCAGGAGATCAGTCCCATGATGGTGAACAGCAGGTCCTGGGCGGCGCGGACCCGTGCGTCCTCGGGAAGGTGGCAGGCCACGCCCGCGTCCACGAGGTGGCAGACCTTCTCACGGAAAGCGTCCCGGCGCTCCCGCTCGATCTCGGCGGGCTCGTCGGACGCCTCCAGCGCCTCCCACAGCAGCAGCCTGATCAGCTCCGGGTGTTCCCGATACCAGTCGAACATCTGCCCGACCGACTCGGCCACGGCGTCGGGATCGATGGAGACGGAGATCCGGACCTCCTCCAGCTTCGCCCGCAGGACGGCGGCGAACAGCTTCTCCTTGCTGCCGTAGTACAGGTAGATGGCCTGCTTGTTGGCCCTGGCGGCCGTCGCGATCCGGTCGACCCTGGCCCCCGCCAGGCCGTGCTCGGCGAACTCGGCCGCGGCCGCGTCGAAGATCCGCCGTCTGGTGTCCTCCGCGTCGTAGGCCATGAACGAAATTAAACCATCCGGTTGACTCCTCCCCGCCCAGGCGGCAGTATCGGGGTCAGCAATAAAACAACCAGATGGTTTATTTCACCGAAAGGCTCTCCCATGAGCACTGCGACACCCATCCCCGTCCGGTCGCCGCTGCCGAGCGTGCTCTCCGGCACGACCGCCGTCGTCATCGGCGGAAGCTCGGGCATCGGGCTGGCGGCGGGCGTCCTGCTGCGTTCGGTCGGCGCCCGCGTCGTGCTGGTCGGCCGCGACCCCGACCGGCTGAAGGCCGCCGTCTCCCGGGTGCGAGGCGCAGGCCCGGCCGAGGATCCCGACGACGCCGTGCTGGGCGTTCCCGGCGACGGCGGAGACGAGCAGACCCTCGCCGAGGCGTTCGGCAGGGCGGGTCACGTCGACCACGTGTACGTCACCGCCGGCGGCATCAGCGGCGCCGGCCCCCTGACCGGGCTGTCGGCCGACGACATCCGCACGACCCTCGGCTCCGGCCCCCTCCAGACGGTCTTCGCCATCGCCCGCGCGGCGGCGACCCGGCTTCCCGCGGGAGGCTCGCTCACGTTCAGCTCGGGGATCCTGGTGGTCCGCCCTTATCCGGGAATGACCGTCCCGCTGTCGCTCGGCGGCGCCGTGGAGACCCTCACCAGGGCTCTCGCCGTGGAACTCGCCCCCGCACGGGTGCGCGTGAACACCGTCCGCTACGGCCGGATCGACACCCCGCTCCTGCGCTCGCTGCCGGGGCTGGACTCCGACGACGCGGTCGCCGCCGCCGGATCGACCGCTCCCCTCGGCCGTTTCGGCACCGCCGAGGAGGCCGCCGCCGCGGCCCTCTTCCTCATGGCCAACAACTACGTCACCGGCCAGGTCATCACCGTCGACGGCGGCGAAACCCTCACCTGACCGATTGACACAGTGTCACGATTGTCCGCTTTCGGGAGCGGCAGTGAGGGCTGGCGATCCTCGCCACGTCACGGACATGCTCGTCAGCGGCACGGAACATCCGGACGAACGGGGGTCGAGGGACGTGCGGTGCACGGTGGTCGGGGCCGGCGCCTGGGGTCTGTCCGCCGCGGCCGAGCTGTCCGCGCGGGGTCACCGGGTCACGCTGGTGGAGCGCCACGGGATAGGCAACGCGCTGTCCTCCTCCCGCGGACCGACGCGGTTGTGGCGGCTGGCCGACCCCGACCCGCTGAAGATCCGGCTGTCCCTGCGCGCCCGGGACGCCATGCGGCGGCTGGAGCGCCTGACGGCGGCGACGCTGCACCTGCGCCGGGGGCTGCTGTGGCGGGACACGGAGTCGCTGGTCCACCTCGCGGCGGCGCTGCGCGCCGCACGCCTGCCCTTCACCGAGGTGGAGGGGGCGGACGTCGGCCGGTTCTTCCCCGGCCTGGCGGGCGACGGCCGCGACGCGGTGTTCCAGGCGGACGCCGGCGTGGTGCTCGCCGAGACGTTCCTCGCGGCCCAGGCGGAGCGGTTCCGGGCGAACGGCGGACGCCTGCTCCAGGGGGAGGTGGTCGCCGTGGACGCCGCCGCCCGTCACCCCGGCGTACGCCTGGCCGGCGGCACCACGCTGACCGGCGACGCGGTCGTGGTCGCCGCGGGTCCCGGCACTCCCCCGCTGCTCCCCTCTCTGGGCGTGACGGTGCCGCTCAGGCCGTACCTCGAACAGGTGGTCCACTACGCCGGGATCGAGCCGTCCGCGCAGGCGCCCGGCCTGTTCGACGGGCCCGTCGGGGGCGCTCCCGGCGTGTACGGCATGCCCACCCCTGGCGTCGGCTACAAGGCGGGGCTGGACACGCCGCTGCGGCCGCTGGGGGCGGGCGACGACGACCGCACCCCCGACCCCGGGCGGACGGCCGAACTGACCCGCCGCGTCACGGCCATGTTCCCGCACGCGACGCCGAGGGTCGTGGACGAGCAGGTGTGCAGCTGGACCGACTCGCCGGACGGCCGCTTCGTCGTCGACACGGTCGGCAGCGCGACGGTGCTGGCCTGCGGCGACAGCGGCGAGGGCTTCAAGTACGCCGCGCTCGTCGGCGACGTGCTCGCCGACCTCGCGGAGGGCCGGCCGCCGGACGACGACGTCTCGGCCCTATCGCTCGCGCGCCTGCGCGCTGTTCCGGACGATTTTGGCAGGGCGCCGACCGCCCTCGGACGGGCGTCCGGACAGAGCGCCTGACCGCGTCCGCTCCCGCCGGCGCGTGATCTTCATTCGATCGGCGGACCCCGCGTCCGCCTCGAGGCGGACGACAGCCGTACATGATCTTCCATACGTTCCACCGGTCGCCGGGCGCGCGGTCCCGGGGTGAGACCCCGCGTGCCGCCGCCCCATCTCACGAGACATGTCACGGAACATGTCACGAGACCGAGGAGCACCTTGAACAAACGCCTGTCATTCGCCGCCGGCGCCGTCACGCTCGCCCTCACCCTTCTGGTTCCCGGCACGGGAGCGGCCGGGGACACCGGCCCCTGGGCGTCCGACACCCTGGCCGGCGCCTCCGCCGACGCCCTCGCGGTCGCGGGTTACTGGAGTGCCGACGACGACGCCGCCCTGCGCAGGGCCACGCCCTTCCAGCCCGAGAACCTCCAGCCGCCGTTCGCCAGGACCACAGCCATCCGCCCCACCGGGGAGCAGGGAATGATCGCCCCCGGACACGAACTCGGCTACGAGCCGCCCGCCGAGGCTCCGGAGGACGTCGTCCTCCCCAAGACGGTCGGCAAGGTCTTCTTCGTCGACAACGAGGGCCGGGAGCGCTGGTGCTCGGCCACCTCGATCGAGTCGGCGCACCGCAACGTGGTCGCGACCGCCGCCCACTGCGTGTACAACCCGGCCGTCACCGGCGAGGTGATGGACAAGTGGGTCTTCGTCCCCGGCTACTACCAGGGCAGGAGCCCCTACGGGATCTACGTGGGCGAGCGGGTCTGGACGCACCGGGACTTCGACGCCGACGAGGACTACGACTACGACTACGCCTTCGCCAACGTCTACAACGGCGTGCGGCTGTCCTCGATCGGACAGGTGACGCAGGCGGAGTACGACGCCCACACCGGCGCCAAGTGGACCCAGGACGGCCTGCACTACACGGCCGTCGCCCAGGACATGGGCCGTCTCGGCGACAAGGTCGGCGGCCAGGGCCTGGTCTACAACAGGCAGCCCCGTGACGTGGTCTACACCTTCGGCTACCCCGGTGGCCCCGATCTCGACGGCAGCTCTCCGTGGACGGGTGTCACGATGAAGTGGAGCTTCGGGAAGCTCGACGCCCGGTACGTCTCGACGAACCCGGCGACCAACAGCGCGGACAGCCACGTCGGGATCAAGAGCGCCTTCACGACGGGAGCCGACGGCGCGCCGATGCTGGCGTTGTACAGCAATACCGAGCGTCTCGGCTACGTCACCGGCCTGGTCAGCTATTTCGTCGACCAGGACTCGAACCAGCGGTACGACCTGATCACCTCGGCGTACTTCGACGGCGAGACCGGCGCGGTCTACCGTGAGGCCGCCCAGGTGGCGACCGGTCCCGTGACGCAGTGAAGCCGCGCCCGGCCCGCGGGACGCGGGCCGGGCGCCTGTTCCGTCACCAGTTGCCGAGCCTGCGCGCGCTCCGCTCGCCCTTCTCGTGCCGGCGGAACGCCTGCGCCATCGCCAGCGCGGCGGCTCCCAGCGCGAAGATCACGATGCCGATCGCGACGTTGTTCCAGAGAGTCGTCGCCGTGGCCTCAGCTCCCGCGCGCAGCACAAGCGGCGAGATGACGGCCCACACGCCGAGCAGCGGGAGAAGCCACCCCACGCCGTAGGTGCGCCCGAAGGCGGACGCGAGCCCGAGAGCGAGGGCGCTTACCACGAGGCCGGTGATCAGATTGTTGACGGTCATGCCCCGGAATCCGAAGAACCCGATGATCCACGGCGATAGGGCCAGATACAGGCCGGCCAGGAAGGACAGCCCCTCCAATACCTGGGCGGGGGCCGTCGAGCCCGCCCGATCGTACGTCTGGCGCAGTTCGGTGACGTCGGGATGACGCTCGAGGCCGGTGGGTCCAACCATGTCTGGTTCCGCCTTTCCTGCTGCGTGCGTTTGTGCCGACGGCCATACCCTCTAAAATCTCGACATTCTCGATTCTGATTAATAATCGCGTATTTATTCAGCAATTACTGGATAAATACGTTTCGGAGTGTCCAAGGCGACATGCGGCGGGCGTCGCCGGGGAGGGTACCGGTAGGGCCTCGCTGGAGGGCGCTCGATGGAGGGGGTCCCGCGACGAGAGGCCGGAGACGGGGCGCTGGGTCATGATCGCTGTTGTCCTGGCGGTGCTCGCCGCGGCGGCCAACGCCGTCGCGTCCGTACTGCAGCGCCGGGCCGCCCGCAGCGCCCCGGCCGACGAGGCGTTCCGGCCCGGCCTGATGTGGGACCTCGTCCGCCGGCCCGCCTGGCTGGGCGGCATCGCCGCGCTCATCATGGGCTTCCTGCTGCAGGCGGCCGCCCTCACGAGCGGGGGGCTCGCGCTCGTCCAGCCCCTGCTCGTCGCGGAACTGCCGTTCACCATGCTCATGGCGGGCCGGATGTTCCGGATTCGCGTCGACCCCAAGACGTGGCTGGCCGTCGGCGCGCTGACGGCCGGCCTGGCCGGATTCCTCGCGGCGGCGTCACCGGCCCCCGGCCACCGGCTTCCCGGCCTGCTGACCTGGGTGATCTCGGCGGGTGTGACCGCCGGGCTCCTCGCCTGCTGCGTGGCCGCCGCGGTCGCCAGCGGCGGATACGCACGCGCGGTGCTGCTCGGGGTCGCCGCCGGCCTCGGATTCGCCTACACCGCCGTCCTGATGAAGCGCACGGTGGAGGAACTGCCCGGGGGCGCGCGGACGCTCGCCGGCTCCTGGTCGCTGTGGGCCATGGTGGCCGCCGGCCTGTGCAGCCTGTTCCTGCTGCAGAACGCCCTGCACAGCGGTCCGCTCGTCGCCGTGCAGCCCGCGCTGACCGTGACCGACCCCGTGGCGAGCACGGCCTACGGCGTGGCGATGTTCGGCGAGGAGATCCGCACCGGCCCGTGGGTGCTGCCCGAGCTGACGGGCATGGCCCTCATCCTGTACGGCAGTGTGCTGTTGTCGAGGTACGCGCCGCTCAGGGAGCAGGCTCGCATGGCCGGGGCATGGCGCAACCCGAGAGCAGGAGGTCCGGGAGGAGAAGGGACTCGGCCGGCGCCGAGGTGAACAGGGCGGCCGCCCGCGCGGTGAGCGCGGCCCGCCCGGGCAGGCCGGGTTCGAGCCGGTCGAGCGCCCTCAGCAGGTCAGCGCGGCGGCGCGCGTGGACGCTCACCCCGGCGCGCGCCATCGCGAGCACGCCGTCCCTGCCGTGGCCGGCGATGGGCCGGTAGGTGACGACCGGCACTCCCGCGGCGAACGCCTCCCTGCAGGTCAGCCCGCCCGCGTTGTCGACCATCGCGTAGGCGGAGGCGAGCAGGTCCGCGAGGTCGTCCCGCCAGCCGAGGGCGGCCCCCGCTCCGGCCCGGGCGAGCAGGCGTTCCAGGCGGCTGCGCAGCCGCTCGTTGCGCCCGCACAGCACGACGGGCGCGTACCGGCCCGAGCGGGCCAGGAGCCGGGCGGTCGCCGCGACCCGGCCGACCCCCCAGGACCCCGCGCAGACGAGCACGATCCGGTCGCCGTCCCGCAGGCCGATCCGGGCCCGGACGTCCGCCGCCGCACCGGCCCGGGCCCCGGACGCCGGGAATTCGGACGCCGGGAATTCGGACGCCGGGAATTCGGGCGCCGCGAACCCGGGGCGGACGATCGGGGCGCAGCGGAAGGCCGGGCGGCCGACGGCGGCCGTCACGGCGAGGGCCGTGGCCGTGTCCGGGCACAGGTAGCGGTCGTTGCCGGGGTGCAGCCAGAGGCGGTGCACCGCGAAGTCGGTCAGCACGACCGCGCTCGGCGCCGCCAGCCGCCCCCGCGCCCGCAGGTGCCCGGCGGCCTGCGCGGCCACGTGGAAGACCGGCACCACCAGGGAGGGCCGGCCGCGGCGCACCGCCCGGGCCAGCCCCGCCGCGGCCACGACCGTCAGGGGCGAGGTCGAGGGGGCCCGGCGGGAGACGAAGAAGACGCGGTAGACCAGCGCGTACAGCCACGGCGCCCGCAGCATCACCCAGCGATACCACCACCGCAGGAGCGCGCCCAGCCGCAACGGCAGCAGGGCGAGCACGTCCACGATCTCCGTGCGCGCGCCGGCGGCGGCCAGGCGCCGGGCCAGTTCGGCGGCCACGGCGTCGTGGCCCGCTCCCATCGAGGCGCTGACGATCAATGCCTTGTCCCTCATGGCCCTCCTTCCGTGGTAGGGCACGGCATGACGGACACTGGAACGCGATGAGACCTCACGCGCTGGTCGTCGCCGGGCCGGCCCTGCTGGCCGCCCTGGTGCATGCCGGGCCGGGGGCGACCTGGCTGCCCCCGGTCCGCCGCCTGCTGCCGTCCCTCGCGGGCGAGGGCGATCCCGGGCATGTGGCGCTGACCTTCGACGACGGACCCGACCCGCGGTCGACCCCGCTGTTCCTCGACGAACTGGACCGGCTCGGGTGCCGGGCGACCTTCTTCCTCCTCGGCGAGATGCTCGACCGCCACCCCGAGGTCGGGCGGAGCATCGCGCGGGCCGGTCACGAGGTGGCCGTGCACGGCTGGCGGCACGACAACGCCCTGGTCACCCGGCCGGGCAGGGTCGCGGCGGAGATGGGCAGGGCCGCGCGCCTCGTGGCCGCCGTCACCGGCGCTCGCCCCGCCTGGTACCGCCCGCCGTACGGCGTGCTGAGCGCCGAGGCGCTGCTCGCGGCCCGGTGGCACGGCCTGCGGCCGGTGCTGTGGACGGCCTGGGGCGAGGACTGGACGGAACGGGCCACGCCCGGATCGGTGCTGAGCACCCTGGAGCCCGGCCTGCGCGGCGGGGCGACGCTGCTGCTGCACGACTGCGACCACACCTCCGCCCCGGGTTCCTGGCGCTCGGCGCTGGGCGCGCTCGCCGGCGTGGTCGGCCGCTGCCGCGCCGCAGGGCTGCGTGTCGGACCGCTCGGCGCCCACGGCGTGGGTGTACCCGGTGGCGCGCGGGCCCACCGACTCCCGGTCCCGGCAAGCTTTTACCTGCCACCGGAAGCATAAAAAGCGGGAAAAAGGGTGGCTCGCTTTCCGCGTGCTTCTCGACCGCGTTTTTGCCGTTTTTTCCGGACGTCGCCCGGCGGCGTACGCCGCTTTTCCCGGGGGGTTGCCCGCGTAAAAGCGCCCGCCAGATCTGTCGGGTTTTGTGGTGAATTGCGGTGGAGATTCTTCAGGCATGTCCGCAGCGGACGTACGCGACGCCGCGCGCCGGGAGAACTTCCCGGTGGCCTCCCGCCTGCTTCCGCGCGCGTACCGCCGCGACCTGATGGCGGTGTACGGCTTCGCCCGCTACGTGGACGACGTCGGCGACGAGGCCGCCCCCGCCGAGCGGCCCGCCCTGCTGGACGCGGTGGAGGCCGACCTGGGCCGCCTGTACGCCGGGGGGAGCCCGCGGCTGCCCGCTGTACGCGCGCTGACGCCGCTGGTCACCGGGCGGGGCGTGCCGCGGACGCCCTTCCTCCACCTCGTCGAGGCCAACCGGCGCGACCAGGTGGTGCGGCGCTACGACACCTTCGCGCAACTGCTGGCCTACTGCGAGCTGTCCGCCAACCCGGTCGGCCGGATCGTCCTGCACGTCTTCGGCGTGGCCACCCCGGAGCGCGCGCGGCTGTCCGACCGCATCTGCTCGGCCCTGCAGGTGATCGAGCACTGCCAGGACGTGGGCGAGGACCACGCCCGCGGCCGCGTCTACCTCCCCGCGGAGGACCTGCGCAGGTTCGGCTGCCGCGAGGCCGACCTGGACGCCCCGCGCACCTCCCCGCGGCTGCGCCGGGCCGTCGCGCTGCAGGCCCGCCGCGCCGCCACCCTGCTGGACGAGGGCATGCCGCTGCTGGAGACGCTGAGCGGGTTCGCGCGCACCGCGGTCGCCGGATATGTCGCGGGCGGACGGGCTGCTCTCGCGGCGCTGGAGCGCGGCCGGCACGACGTCCTCGGCGGGGCGGTCCGCGCGCGCCGCCGCGCGGTGCTGAACGAGTGGGTGCGCGTGCTGAAGGAGGTGAACGGTGACGGTTCCCGGCGCGATTCCTGATCCCGTTCCCGATCGCCCGCCCGGCCCCGCTCCGCGTCGCGTGGGCGACGACCAGCCCGGTCCCGCGCTGCGCCCCGTCACGCCCACATCCGTGCCGGCGCCCGTGTCCGTACCTGTGCCTGTGCCTGTGCCTGTGCCTGTGCCTGTGCCTGTGCCGATCGCCTACCGGTACTGCGAGCGCGTCGTCCGCACCCGGGCGCGCAACTTCGCCTACGGCATCCGCCTGCTCGCCCCGCCCAAGCGCCGCGCGCTCAGCGCGCTCTACGCCTTCGCCCGGCGGATCGACGACATCGGCGACGCCGCCGGGCCGGTGGACGCGCGCCTGTCGGCGCTGGAGGAGGCCAGGGCGGGGCTGCGGGCGCCGCGGCCGGACCCGGCCGACCCCGTGCTGGTGGCCCTGCGCGACACCGCCGCGCGCTTCCCCGTCCCGCTGGACGCGTTCGAGGAGCTGATCGACGGATGCGCCGCCGACGTCGCGGGCGCGCGCTACCAGTCGTACGAGGACCTGGTCGGCTACTGCCGGGAGGTCGCCGGGTCGATCGGGCGGCTGTCCCTCGGCGTGTTCGGCCTCGCCGAGAGGGCGGGAGGCGGTGACGGAGCCCTGCGGCGGGCGGCGCGGCTCGCGGACTGCCTGGGGGTGGCGCTCCAGCTCACCAACGTACTCAGGGACCTGCGCGAGGACCGGTGCGCGGGCCGGGTGTACCTGCCCGCCGACGACCTGCGCAGGTTCGGCTGCACGCTCGACCTGGACGCGTCGGGGGCGTTCACCGACCCGCCCGAGCGGCTGGCGCGGCTCGTCCGGTACGAGGCCGGGCGGGCGCTCGGCTGGTACGCCGAGGGAATGCGCCTGATCCCGCTGCTCGACCGGCGCAGCGCGGCCTGCACCGCGGCGATGGCGGGCATCTACCGGCGCCTGCTCGCCCGCATCGCCGCCGACCCGGGCCGGGCGCTCGCCGGGCGCGTGTCGCTCACGCCGTGGGCGAAGGCGATGGTCGCGGCGCGGGCGATCGCGGGAGCGGGCCGATGAACGGGATGGGGCAGGTCCCGCCGGTGGCGGTGGTGGGCGGCGGCCTCGCCGGCATCGCCGCGGCCCTCGCGCTCGCGGAGGCCGGGTGGCCGGTGACCCTGTACGAGGCGAGGCCCCGGCTCGGCGGGGCCACCCACTCCTTCGCCAGGGGCGGCCTGACGGCCGACAACGGGCAGCACGTCTTCCTGCGCTGCTGCACGGCGTACCGCGGGCTGCTGGACCGGCTCGGCGGCACCGGGCGGGTGCGCCTGCAGGAGCGCTTCGACGTGCGCGTGCTGACTCCGCGGGACGGCCGGGGACGGCTGCGCCGGGCGGCGCTGCCCGGGCCGTTCCACCTGCTGCCCGCGCTCGCGGGCTACCGCCTGCTGTCCCCCGCCGACCGGCTGCGCGCGGTGCGCGGCGCGCTCGCGCTGCGCGGGCTCGACCCGGCGGAGCCCGCCCTCGACCGGGCCGCGCTCGGCGGCTGGCTGGCCGAGAACGGCCAGCGGGAGACCGTACGGCAGGCGCTGTGGGACCTGTTCGCGGTGGCCGCGCTCAACATCCCGTCCGACGAGGCGGCGCTGGGCCCGGCGGCGATGGTCTTCAGGACGGCCCTGCTCGGCCGCGCCGACGCCGCCGACATCGGCGTGCCGTCCGTCCCGCTCGGCGACCTGCACGGCGGCGCCGCGCTGTCGGCGATCACCCGGCTGGGCGGCGAGGTGCGGCTGGGGGCGAAGGTCGCCAGAGTGCTGCCGTGTCTGCCGGGTCTGAGCGGACCTTCGATCCTCGTGGGCGGCGCGCGGGTCGGCGCGTCGGCCGTCGTCGTCGCCACCCCGCACGGCCAGGCCGCGCGGCTCGTGCCGGCGGAGGCCGCGCCGGACCGGGACGCCTGGGCGGGCCTCGGGGCGAGCCCGATCGTCAACGTGCACGTCGTCTACGACCGGCCCGTCACCCGCCTGCCGTTCGCCGCCGTCGTCGGCTCGCCGGTGCAGTGGATCTTCGACAGGACCGACTCGGGCGGGCTCACCCGGGGCCAGTACCTGACGGTCTCGGTGTCGGCGGCGCGGCACTGGATCGACGTGCCCACGTCCGTGATGCGGGAGGTGTTCCTGCCCGAGCTGGAGCGGCTGCTCCCCGCCGCGCGGGCGGCACGGGTCGTGGACCTGTTCATCACCAGGGAGCGGCGGGCGACCTTCCGGCAGGTCCCGGGGAGCGGGGGGCTGCGCCCAGGCGCGGCCACCCGGTGGCCCGGGCTGTTCCTCGCCGGCGCGTGGACCGACACGGGCTGGCCCGACACGATGGAGGGAGCCGTGCGCAGCGGACTCCAGGCGGCCCGCCTCGTCAGGCGGCATCTCGAACGGGAGCAGGCGCGGTGACCGGCGTCACCACCGGCGTCACCAGTGGGGTCGCCACCGGCGCCGCCCGCGCCGCGACCGCCCTGAAGGCGGCCCGCGACCACCTGCTCGGCCTGCAGTCGCCCGAGGGATGGTGGAAGGGCGAGCTGCAGACCAACGTGACCATGGACGCCGAAGATCTCCTGCTGCGCGAGTTCCTGGGCGTGCGAACCGCGGAGGAGACCGCCGAGGCCGCCCGGTGGATTCGATCCCAGCAGCGCCCGGACGGCACGTGGGCCAACTTCCACGAAGGACCCGCCGACCTGTCCACCACGGTCGAGGCGTACACGGCGCTGCGCCTCGCGGGCGACCCGCCCTCGGCTCCGCACATGCGCGCCGCGGCGGCGTACGTGCGCGGGGCCGGCGGCGTCGAGTCCACCCGGGTGTTCACCCGCATCTGGCTCGCCCTGTTCGGCCGGTGGCGCTGGGAGGACCTGCCCGTCATCCCCCCGGAGATCATGTTCCTGCCGCCGTGGTGCCCGCTGAACGTGTACGACTGGGCCTGCTGGGCGCGGCAGACCATCGTCCCGCTCACGATCGTGACCGCGCACCGGCCGGTCCGGCCGCTGCCGTTCGGCCTGCCGGAGCTGCGGGGTGACATCACCGGTGGAAGGCTCGCGCGGCGGGCCCCGCGCACCGGCTGGGACGCGGCGTTCGCGGCCCTCGACCGCGCCCTGCACCGGTACGAACGGCGCCCGGTCGCCGGGCTCCGCCGCGCCGCGCTGAGGCGGGCCGCCGAGTGGGTCGTGGCCCGGCAGGAGGCCGACGGCTCGTGGGGCGGCATCCAGCCTCCCTGGGTCTACTCGCTGATCGCGTTGCGCCTGAGCGGGTACGGCATCGACCACCCCGTCATGCGCGCCGGCCTGGCCGGGCTGGACAGGTTCACCATCAGGGAGAACGGCACGCGCAGGCTGGAGGCCTGCCAGTCGCCGGTCTGGGACACCGCGCTCGCGATGACCGCCCTCCTGGACGCCGGCCTGCCCGATGACCATCCCGCGCTGGCCCGGGCGGGCGAGTGGCTGCTGCGCGAGGAGATCCGGGGGCCGGGCGACTGGATGGTGCGTCGTCCCCGTCTCGCGCCGGGCGGCTGGGCGTTCGAGTTCGACAACGACGGCTACCCGGACGTCGACGACACGGCCGAGGTGATCCTCGCGCTGCGCCGGTGGGGCCGGCCCGACGCGAGGCCGGCCGTCGAGCGGGGGCTGCGCTGGATGGCCGGGATGGCCTCCCGCGACGGCGGGTTCGCCGCCTTCGACGCCGACAACACCCGCGAGCTGTGCCTGCGGCTGCCGTTCTGCGACTTCGGCGCGGTCATCGACCCGCCGTCGGCCGACGTGACCGCGCACGTGGTCGAAGCGCTCGCCGCCGAGGGCATGGCCCGCTCCCCCGTCGTACGGCGGGCCGTGATGTGGCTGCTGCGGGCGCAGGAGCCCGACGGCTCGTGGTTCGGCAGGTGGGGGGCCAACCACGTGTACGGCACCGGGGCGGTGCTGCCCGCCCTCGCGGCGGCCGGAGTGCGGCCCGGCGCACCCTGTGTGCGACGGGCGGTGGCGTGGCTGGAGGCCCACCAGCACCCCTGCGGCGGCTGGGGCGAGGACATGCGGTCCTACCGCGACCCCGCCTGGATCGGGCGGGGCGAGCCGACCGCCTCGCAGACGGCGTGGGCCCTCATCGGCCTGCTCGCCGCCGGTGAGCGAGGCCCGTCCGTGGAGAGGGCGGCGGCCTGGCTGGCCGACAGCCAGCGCCCGGACGGCACCTGGGACGAGCCCTACTACACCGGGACGGGCTTCCCCGGCGACTTCTTCATCAACTACCACCTCTATCGCCTCGTCTTCCCGGTCAGCGCGCTCGGCCGCTACCTGCAAGCCCGGGAGGGGACGTCATGACCGATCTGATCGTGTGCACCGCGCTGGGGATGGAGGCCCGGGCCGTCGCCCGCGGCCTGCGGCCCCGGTCAGGTCTCGGGGGCGGCCATCCGCGCGTCCGGGTCGTCCGGATCGGGATGGGGCCCGACCGGGCGGCGCGCGCGGCGGCCCTGCTCCCGCCCGCCGCCGCCCTCGCCGTCACCGGCTTCGGCGGGGCGCTCCACGACGGGCTGCGCCCCGGGGACGTGCTCGTCGCCACCGAGGTCCGCTCCGGCGGCCGGGTCTGGCCGTGCCCGTCCGCCCCGCTGCTCGCCGGTGAACTGGCCCGCGCCGGACTGCCCGCCCGCATCGGCCCGCTCGTCACCTCGCCGGGCGTGGTGACGGGCCGCGGCCGCCACGCGCTGGCCCGCGAGGGCGCGTACGCCGTCGACATGGAGAGCGCTCCGCTGGCCGCCGCCGCGGGGACCCGGCCGTTCGCGGCCGTGCGGGTCATCGTGGACACCCCCGACGCCCCCCTGCTGAGCCTCGCCACGATGGGCGGGGCGGTCGCCGCGCGGCGCACGCTCGCCAGGATCGGCCCGGTCCTGGCGCGGTGGGCTGCGGCCGCCGGCCCGCGCCGGGTCCTGCTGGCCTCACCCCGCTCGTTCTGCGCCGGGGTCGAACGGGCCATCGAGATCGTGGAGCGCGCGCTGGACCGGTTCGGCGCGCCGGTGTACGTGCGCAAGCAGATCGTGCACAACATCCACGTCGTACGCGGCCTGGAGCGGCGCGGCGCGGTGTTCGTCGACGACCTGGCCGAGGTGCCGGAGGGCGCGGTCACCGTCTTCTCCGCGCACGGGGTCGCGCCCGCCGTGCGGGAGGAGGCGGGGCGGCGCGGGCTGCGCGTCGTCGACGCGACGTGCCCGCTGGTCGCGAAGGTCCACGCGGAGGCCCGCAGGTTCGCCGCCCGGGGCGACCTCGTCGTGCTGATCGGCCACGCCGGGCACGAGGAGGTCGAGGGCGTGCTCGGGGAGGTGCCCGGCGCGGGCGTGCTGGTCGAGGACGAGGCTGGTGTCGAGGGCCTCCGGCCGGGGCGGAAGGTCGCCTATCTGACCCAGACGACGCTGGCGGCCGACGAGGCCGGGCGGGTCGCGGCGGCGATACGGCGGCGCTTCCCCGACGCCGAGGGCCCGCGCGGCGACGACATCTGCTACGCGACGACCAACCGGCAGCACGCGGTGCGGGCCGTCTCCGCGGAGGCCGACCTGGTCCTGGTCGTCGGCTCCGCGAACTCCTCCAACGCCCTGCGCCTCACCGAGGTCGCCGCCCGCTCCGGTCACGACGGCGCCCCGCTCGCCCGCCTGGTCGACGGCCCCGGCGACATCGCGCTCGACTGGCTGCGCGGAGCGCGCACGGTCGGGCTGACCGCCGGGGCGTCCACCCCCGGCTCCATGGTGGACGCCGTCGTGGCCGCCCTCGGCGGGCTCGGCCCGCTGGAGGTGGAGGAACGGCGGCTGACCGAGGAGAACGTCGAGTTCACGTTACCGAAGGAGGTGCGGCCCTGATGCCGATGCCCGTACGCCAGAGCCTGCGCGTCGGCGCGTACATCCTGGCCCAGCGGCTGCGCCGGCGGGAGAGGTTCCCGCTGCTGGTCGAGCTTGAGCCGTTGTTCGCGTGCAACCTGAAATGCGCGGGCTGCGGGAAGATCCAGCATCCGGCCGGCGTGCTGAAGCAGCGCATGCCGGTCGAGCAGGCGGTGGCCGCCGTCGAGGAGTGCGGCGCCCCGATGGTGTCGATCGCCGGCGGGGAACCGCTCATGCACCCCCAGATCGGGGAGATGGTCGAGGAGCTGGTGGCACGCAGGAAGTACGTCTTCCTGTGCACCAACGCGCTGCTGATCCCGCGCAAGATCGACAAGTTCACGCCCTCGCCGTACTTCGCCTGGGCGGTCCACATCGACGGCCTGCGCGAGCGGCACGACGCGTCGGTGTGCAAGGAGGGCGTGTTCGACGAGGCGGTCGCGGCGGTGCGCGAATGCCGGCGGCGCGGCTTCCGCGTCACCACCAACACCACGTTCTTCGCCGGGGACAGCCCGCGCACCGTGATCGAGGTGCTCGACTTCCTCAACGACGACCTGTGCGTCGACCAGATGATGATCTCGCCGGGGTACGCGTACGAGAAGGCACCCGACCAGGACTGCTTCCTCGGGGTGCGGCAGACGCGGGAGCTGTTCCGCGCCGCGTTCGCGGGCGGCAACCGCAGGCGCTGGCGGTTCAACCACTCGCCGCTGTTCCTCGACTTCCTGGAGGGGAAGACCGACTTTCCCTGCACGGCCTGGGCGATCCCGTCCTACTCGGTGTTCGGCTGGCAGCGGCCCTGCTACCTGATGGCCGACGGGTACGCCAGGACCTACCGGGAGCTGGTCGAGGAGACCGACTGGAGCTCCTACGGCCGGGGGCGGGACCCGCGCTGCGCCAACTGCATGGCGCACTGCGGCTACGAGCCGACGGCGGTCTTCGCCACCCTCGGCTCGCTGCGCGAGTCCCTGCGCGCCCTGCGCGGCACCTGATCGGTTATCGGTCAGCCCGCAGGGACGACGGTCCACTGCTGGTCGAGGCTGCCGCCGTCGCCTGGACCCGGTCAGGGACGGCCGAAGCGGCGGGCCAGGGCGCGGAACGCGCCCGGCGCGGCCCCGTGCAGGCGGGCGGGCAGCCGCAGCCAGGCCGGCACGTACACCTCGGCGCGGTCGCGCTCCACGGCGACCGCGATGGCCCGGGCCACCCGCTCGGGCGGGACGGGCACCGGCCTGCGGCGCGTGTACGGCCTGCCGCGCCGGGCGAAGAACGGCGTGTCGACGACCCCGGGCACCACGGCCGTCACACCGACCCCATTTCCCTTGACGGCGTGCAGCTCGTACCGCAGGCTCTCGGCGAAGGCCAGCAGGCCCGCCTTGGTCGCGGCGTACACCGCCTCCTCCCGCACGCCCACCACCCCGGCGATCGAGGCCACGTAGACCAGGTGGCCCCGGCCACGCTCCAGCATTCCGGGCAGCAGCAGCCGGGTGAGCTGCACGTGCGCCGTCAGGTTCACCGCGATCATGCGTTCGGCTGTGCCGCCGGACATCCGTGCGAGCGGCCCGCTCCAGCCCTCGCCCGCGCACGCCACCAGGATGTCCACCTGCCCGGCGCGTACGGCGAGGTCGGAGGCCCGGTCGACGGTGCCGTCGGACAGGTCCGCGGGCAGGACCTCGCCACCGGTCCGGGCGGCGACGCCGGCGAGCGCCTCCTGGTCGCGGCCGGACAGCACCAGCCGCGCACCGCGCGCCGACAGCTCCAGCGCCGTGGCGGCGCCGATGCCCGACGACGCGCCCGTGACGAGCACCCGTGCCCCCGCCAGCCGCATCCGCCCCACCCCCTCGCCCCAGGGTGTACCCGCGGAGCAGGCGCGTCCGCGGTCCGCCGGCGGCGCGAGTCCTGCGCACCGGCGTCGCGGCCGTACGGCGCCGACCGCGAGATGCGGCTTATCCGCTTATCCGCTTATCCGCTCGCAACCGCGCAGGGCGCCATGTGCCCCTGGGGCGATGAGCGATGTTCGCTCGTGGATTCGCGCGCCGACGGCGTTTTTCGGGAACCGGTGGACCGCCGACGGTATGACTGGGTAGCCTCCCGAGTATGACCAAGAAGATTACGATCTCTTTGCCGGACGAACTCGCCGACGAGGCGCAGGCGTCCGGCAACGCCTCGGCCTACATCGCCGCGGCGCTGCGGGAGCGGCGGCGCATCCTGGGCGACCTGGCCATCATGGCCGATTTATGGGGGCCGGGCTGGCAGGACGGGATCACCGATGACGACAGCGCCCGCGCGGCGCGCCTGATGACGGGCGACGCCAAGGCGGACGCCGCGTGACCGACCCCGTCCCACCGGCCGGTGTCCTGTCCGGCCACGTGCTGGACCTCGACGCCGTCGTCCACCTGATCGAGGGCAAGAGCATGTACGGCCGGGCCGTCGTGCGGCAGTCCTCGGCCCACGGCGTCACCCTCCTCGTCCCCGCGCTCGCCGTCCAGGTGCTGTCGCTGGGCCCCATCCAGCCCCGGCTCGAACGCTTCCTGCGCATGTCGATGGTGGTCACCGGCGCGCTCTCCCCCGACGACGCCGTCGAAGGCGGGCCGTTCGCGCAGGCGATCATGGCGAGCCTGCGCCGCCACCGGCCGTCCACGGCCGACGCGCTCCTGCCCGACGTCCTGGTGGCCGCCCACGCGGCCGTCCACGCCACCCGCCGCAACTGGCGGATCATCACCGCGACCCCCTACCTGTACGAGGGCCTCGACGTCCGCCTGGAGATCCTCCCTTAGATGAGCCCTCGCTCCATGGCCACGACGACGGCCGCGGCCCTGCTGTCGACACCGAGCTTGGCGAAGACGTGCTTGAGATGCGTCTTCACCGTCGTCTCGCTGATCAGCAGGGCCCTGGCGATCTCCTTGTTCGCCGAGCCCCGCGCCACCAGGCGCAGCACCTCCAGCTCGCGCGGGCTCGGCTCCTGGGCCGCGGGCCTGCTCATCAGTGCGGACGCGACCGACGGCGCCAGGACCGCTCCGCCGGCGGCGGCCGTACGGACCGCTCTGTGCAGCTCCTCGCGTGGCGCGTCCTTCAGCAGGTAGCCCGCCACCCCGGCGGCCATGGCCCGCGCCACGTCCGCATCCGTGTCGTAGGTGGTGAGCACGACCACCTTGATCTCCGGGTGGTCCTCCCGGAGCCGCCGGATCGCCCCGACACCGTCCAGGCCGGGCATGCGAAGGTCCATCAGCACCACGTGGGGCCGCGCCCTCCTGGCCATGGCCAGCGCCTCGAACCCGTCGGACGCCTCCGCCACCACCTCGATGTCCGCCACATGGTCGAACATGCCGCGCAGTCCGTCGCGGACCACCGGGTGGTCATCGACGATCATCAACTTGAGGGGATCCGCAGGCACAGCGCCGTCCCCTCTCCCGGAGCGGACTCCACGGTCAGCGTTCCCCCGACGCCGCCGGCCCGCTCCCGCATGGCCGCCAGCCCGTAACCCGCGCCGCGCACGGCAGGATCGAAACCCACCCCGTCGTCGAACACGTCGAGCGTCACCTCATCGTCCATGTAGGTCAGCGTGATCGCGACCCTGCCCGCCCGGGCATGCCTGGCCGCGTTCGACAGTCCTTCCTGCGCCGCCCGCAACAGCGTCGTTCCCACCTCACCGGGCAGCGGCCGGGGCGTCCCCTCCACCGACACGGTCGCCGCCACCTCCGACGTCCGCGACCACCGTGCGGCCACCTCCGCGAGCGCCGCCTCGAGACCCGCGCCGGCGAGAGGGCCCGGGCGCAGCGCGTCGACCGAGCGCCGCGCCTCCCGCAGGTTGTCGCGCGCCAGCTCCTTGGCCAGCGCGATCCTCTTCTGTACGGCGTGCACGTCGGGCATCGCCTGCTCGGCCGCCTCCAGCTGGGTGATGATCCCGCTCAACCCCTGCGCGAGGGTGTCGTGGATCTCCCTGGCGAGCCTGGCCCGCTCCTCCAGCACCCCGATTGTCCGGTTCTGTGCGCTCTGCCGGGACACGTAGTCCACGAACAATCCGATCGCCACGACGAGGCCGGAACTCCCGACGAGCCGCCACAGGGCGTTGGGATCGTCCAGGTAGCCTCTGGCGGCGAACGTGCTGAGGACCGTCGCCACCGCCCCCGCGTAGGACCAGGGGCGCGGCAGCAGCAGATACGGCTGGGGCATCAGCCCGAAGACGACCACGTCGAAGGACCGGTCCCGCGACACGAGCGCGATGTAGAGCGCGCAGACGACCGACAGGTGGAACGCCATCGGATTCAGCCGCCCGAGCAGGCGCGGCCGCCGTGCGACGAAGAAGCCGTGCCAGCCGGCCATGAGCGCGACGATCCCCAGCGTCAGCGGGCCGGGGACCCCGCCCTCGCCCCTGCCCTCCCCGTACGAGAGGATCAGCCCGAGCGCCAGGCAGGCGTAATACAACATGTGGAAGGCGCGCAACCAGCGCGCCTCCCAGACGTTCACGTCCTCACTCCCATCGGAACAGTGCGGCGCCGGCGGCCGTGGCCGCCACGATTATCCCGGCCAGGATCAGCAGGGGAAAGACCGCGACGGTGCCGGACCAGGCGTCCCCCAGGGCCTCCACAGCCGGGGTCAGAGGCAGGAAGTCGCCGATCTGACGCAGCGAGCCGGGCAGGGCCTTCCTGGGCACGGCCGCGCCCGACAGGAAGATCATGGGGAACATGACCAGCATGCCGATCAGGCTCGCGCCTCTGGTGTTGCGCACGACCGCGGCGATCACGAAGCCCAGCGCGCAGACCATCACCGAGCAGAGCAGGAAGGCGGCGGCCAGCATGAGGACGTCGCCCGGGGCCCGCGCACCGAACACCGCGATCGTCACGACCACCAGCAGCACGGAGCCCGCCAGGCCCGCGGCGACCTGTGCCACCAGCTGGGCGCCGAGCAACAGAACCGGAGAGATCGGCGTGGTGGCCAGCCGCTTGAGCACCTTGCGCTCGCGGTATGAGGCCAACAGGCCCGGCAGCGCGCCCATCCCGCCGATCGCGGCGATCATCGCGAGGTAGCCGGGGACCGCGCCGCTGTCGCCGCGTTTGAGCACCAGCAGCATGAGAGGGAAGGCCACCATGAAGAACAGCGAGGCGGGGTCGCGCGACAGTAGTCTGAGCTCGGCGGCGGTCAGAGCCGTGAACGCCTTCATCGGTCCGCTCCCTCCAGGGCGAGGTAGGCCTCTTCCAGCGAGGCGGTTCCGGTCCGGGCGATGAGCTCGCCCGTGGTGCCCGTCGCCTCCACACGGCCGCGGGCGAAGACGGCGACCCTGTCACAGAGCGCCTCTATCTCGTCGAAGTAGTGGCTGACCAGCACCACGGTGGTGCCCGCCGCCTTCAGGTCGCCGATCAGCCGCCAGGTCTCGCGGCGCGCGATCGGGTCCAGGCCCGTGGTCAGCTCGTCCAGCACGACCACCTCGGGGTTGCCGACCAGGGCGAGCGCGAGCATCAGCCGCTGCCTCTGCCCGCCCGACAGGTCGCCGAACGCCTTACTCGCCAGCGGCCGCAGGCCCCAGCGCTCCATCACCCGCCGCCAGTCGGCCGCGTCCCGGTAGAAGGAGCCGAACATGCGCAGCGCCTCGGCCACCTTGATCCGCTCGGGCAGGGAGCTGTCCTGCAGCTGCACGCCGAGGCGGTGGGCCAGGGCTCGCCGCCTGCGCGCGGGATCCACGCCGAGCACGCGGACCGTGCCCGCGTCGGCTCGCCTGAGCCCGATCAGGCACTCGACGGTCGTGGTCTTGCCTGCGCCGTTGTGGCCGATGATCCCGAACGTCTCACCGGCCCGGACCGTGAACGTCACCCCGTCCACGGCGCGGGTGTCCCCGTACGACTTGCGGAGGTCTGTCACCTCGATCGCTTCCATGCCTCAAGGTTCGCGGCGGCGCCGATCACGCGGCATCACCCGACACGTCGCCCGGCGTCCCCCTTTCGGAGGATGGCGGTGCGCGTCGCCGCAGGTCAGGGGTACTGCCGGGCAGGCCGGGGTACCAGCAGGGCATGGCCGCCCTTCCGGCGTACACGCCGATGATGGCCCAGCTCGGGCGGCTGCCCGAGCCCGGGGGCGACTACGCGCACGAGATGAAGTGGGACGGGGTCCGCGCCCTCGGGTACGTCGAGGACGGCGCGCTGCGGCTGATCTCCCGGAACGGCAGGGACATCACCTCGGCCTACCCCGAACTCTCCGGCCTGGCCGGCGCCACCGGCGGGCACGCGGTGGTGCTCGACGGGGAGATCGTCGCCTTCGACCAGCAGGGCAGGCCGTCGTTCGAGGCGCTGCAGCCGCGTATGCACCAGCGCAACCCGCTCAGGATCAGGCGGCTCCTGGTCACCACGCCCGTGACGTACCTGCTGTTCGACGTGCTGCACGTCGACGCCGCCTCCGCGGTCGCGATGCCCTACACGGAGCGGCGGCGCCGCCTGGAGGACCTCGTCCACGCCGGCCGCCACTGGGCCATCCCGCCCTACTACGCCGACGGCGGCGAGCACGCGCTGGCCGACTCCCGGCGGCTGGGGCTGGAGGGCGTCGTGGCCAAGCGGCTCGCCTCCCCGTACCGCCCCGGCCGCCGCTCGCCCGACTGGGTGAAGGTCAAGAACGTCCGTACGCAGGAGGTCGTCGTCGGCGGCTGGCGGGCCGGGGAGGGCCGCCGGGCGAACACCGTCGGCGCGCTGCTCGTGGGCGTCAACGACGACAGCGGGCGCCTCCGGTACGCCGGCAGCGTCGGCACCGGCTTCACGGACGAGGCGCTGCGGCGGCTCGGCGAGCGCCTGGCGCCGCTGCGGCGGGACACGTCCCCGTTCGACGGCATCACCCGCGAGGAGGCCAGGGGCGGCCGGTGGGTGGACCCGGTCCTCGTCGGCGAGGTGCAGTTCGCCGAGTGGACGGGCGAGGGGCGGCTGCGCCACCCCTCCTGGCGGGGCCTGCGCGACGACAAGGACCCCGGCGAGGTCGTCCGTGAGGTCGTCCGCGGGGAAGGATGAACGCGCCGGGTCACGCGGTGCCGCGACGCCGCGACGCCAGGACGCCGAGCAGCACCGCGCCCGCGAGGAACGCGATGTTGTGCGCGTACTTGGCGACCGGTGCCACCTCGCCAAGCGGGACCGCGAAGAACCCGACCGCCGCGCGCGCGGTCAGGGCTCCGGCGGCGAGCGCGGCGGCATGGCGGACGCTCCACTCCGGCGAGCGGGCGAGGCGGGCGGCGGCCGCGGCGCACAGCGCGATCACCGCGAGCCCGGCCGCGACCCCGGCCCAGGTCGACGGCAGGAAGTTGAAGACCAGGCCCGCCACGAGGCCGGCCGCCGCCACGACGATCGGCCGCGGCGGGGCGCCCTCCCCCGGGAGCGCGGGCCGGCGCCGTCCTCGCGCGGCGGAGATCAGCGCGACGAGCACGAGCAGCGCGACGACCGCCAGCGATCCCGTGATCTGCGCGGCCGAGGCGTGGTCGGGCTCGGTCCGCAGGTGCTCGCGCAGGACGAACGCCGCCGCCGCGAGGTACAGCACCGCGGCCGTGACCAGGCCGGGCGTCCGCAGCCAGGGCGTACGCGACAGCCGGGGGCTCAGCCCCTCCGTCAGCGCGATAGGCACGCCGAAACTCCAGATCGCGTGGCCCGCGACGAAGGACAGCGTGGTGTAGGCCGCCAGTCCCAGTGGCGCAACGTACGTCGGACGGACCATCTCCTCCCAGTACGGGATGTCCCGATAGCCCTCGCTGAACATGGACTGGTCGATGACGCCGGCCTGCAGCACGCCGAAGGCCGCCGTGAGGGCGAGGATGCCCGGCCAGGGCATGCCCAGGCGGCGGGCCGCCTCACGGATGAGCAGCGCGGGCGCGCCGTACAGCGGGCTGAAGATCAGCAGGCCGGCGGCGAGCACGAGCGGGTCGCCCGTGCTGTCGTCGTAACCCGTGACGTACTCGGCGCACATCGGCGCCAGCACCAGGAGCCCGGCCGCCATGGCGAGACGCCACGAGTCAGGCGTCTTCATTTCGCCTCCACGCGGCGGCGAAGACGACGGCGCCGACGACCGCGACGAGCAGGTTGGCGTAGAGCTCGTAGCCGGTCAGGAAGGACAGGCGCGGGATCACCTGACGGTTGAAGACGTTGAGTAACGCCCCCCAGAACGGCTGCACGGCCAGGTGGTCGATGGTCCCGCTGATGCCCGCGACGACCAGGAATCCCCCGGCGAGCTGGATGACGTTGCGCATGGCGCCGACGCTAGGGACCGGCGCGCTCGCCGGGGATCGGGCATCGGCATGCTTGCGCTCGGCGAAGGTCGCCGGCGTGCGGCATGCCGTACGACCGAAGTCGGACGGCGCCCGACTTCGGTATGGTCTTCGCCGCTCAGCCGTGGGCGCGACGGCCCTCAGGTCGTACGCTGCGGGGCATATGAACCCCTCCACAGCCCCTCGGCACCGGCGAAGCCGGCGTGACCGGCTCGTGGACACGGCGATTTTCGTACTCGCCGCGGCCTTCGCCTTCTCCATGTCGCTGGACCGCCTCGACAGCGCGCCGCTGCCGCCCGCGTGGCTGTTCCTCCTCGACCAGTTCGCAGGCGCGCTCGGGTGCGCCGCGTTGTGGCTGCGCCGCCGGTGGCCGGTCGGGCTCGCGGTGACGCTCGTCGCGCTGGGGGCCGTCTTCGAAATGGTCGCCGGCCCGATGCTGGCCGCGCTGTTCTCGGTCGCGGTCCATCGCCGCCCGCGCACCTCCGGCACGGTGTTCGGCCTCAGCGTCCTGTCCGCGATCGCCTTCACGTGGCTGCGTCCCGAACCGGACATGCCGCCGCTCGCGACGCTCATGCTGGGCCTGGCTCTGCAGGGCGCCGCGGCCGGCTGGGGGCTGTTCGTCCACCACCGGCGCCGCCTGGTGCTGGCGCAGCGCGACCGTGCGGCCCGGATGGAGATTGAGGCGAGGCTGCGCGCCGAGCAGGCGCAGCACCAGGTCCGCGAGGCCATCGCCCGGGAGATCCACGACGTGCTCGGCCACCGGCTGTCGCTGCTGAGCGTGCACGCGGGAGCGCTGGAGTTCAACCCCGGCGCCGACCCCGCCGACGTCGCCCGGGCGGCACGGGTGATCAGGGAGAGCGCCCACCAGGCCCTGCAGGATCTGCGCGAGGTGATCGGCGTGCTGCGCGCCCCGACCGGCGAGCCGTCCGCGCCCACGCGGCCCGGCCTGTCCACCCTGGCCGACCTGCGAGAGCTCGTCGCGGAGTCGGGCCGGGCCGGCATGCGGGTGGAGCTGTGCGACGACCTCGGCTCGCATGAGACGGTCCCGGAGCGGGTGGGCCGCACCGCCTACCGCGTCGTGCAGGAGGCACTCACCAACGCGCGCAAGCACGCGCCGGGAGCCGGGGTCCGCGTACGGGTGACGGGGGCGCCCGGCGACGGCCTGACGGTCGAGGTGGTCAACGACGCCCCCGCGGCCGTCGGACGGGATGCCGGAAGCGGAGGCGGCCACGGCCTCACCGGCCTGGCCGAGCGCGTCACGCTGGCCGGGGGACGGCTTGAGCACGGATCCGTGGACCGGGGCGGGTGGCGCGTGCGAGCATCGCTACCCTGGCCGGCGTGATCGTGCCTGACTCCGCCATCGGTGTGCTCATCGCCGATGACGACCCCCTGGTCCGGGCCGGCCTGGTGATGATGCTCGGCGGCGCCCCGGACATCCGCGTCCTCGCCCAGGCCGGGGACGGCGCCGAGGTGCTGCCCCTGGCCGGCCGGCACCGCCCCGACGTGGTGCTGATGGACATCCGGATGCCGGTGATGGACGGCCTGGCCGCCACCGAGGCGCTGCGCGCCCGCGACGGCGCGCCGGAGGTGATCGTGCTGACCACCTTCGACGCCGACGAGCACGTGCTGCGCGCCCTGCGCGCGGGGGCCGCCGGGTTCCTGCTGAAGGACACTCCGCCGGTCGAGATCGTGGACGCCATCCGCCGGGTGGCCGCCGGCCAGCCGGTCCTGTCCCCGGCAGTCACCCGGCGGCTCATCGCCCGGGTCGCCGAGTCGGGCCGGGACCGGCGCCGGGCACGGGCCGCCGAGCGCCTGGCGCGGCTCGGCGACCGGGAGCGGGAGGTCGCGGTGGCGGTCGGCCAGGGCAGGCCGAACGCCGAGATCGGCGCCCTGCTGCATCTCAGCGTCCCCACGGTCAAGACGCACGTGTCGAGCATTCTCGCCAAGCTCGGCCTCAACAACCGCGTCCAGATCGCCCTGCTCGTCCACGACGCCGGGCTGCTCGACGACCCGCTCGACACGGACGACTAGAAAACCCGCCCGATTCGCCGCTATTTCGATTAGCGAATATCGCATTATTTCGGCCCTGTTCTCCCTGGTCACGAGGGGTTTTTGAACGCTGCGGCGAACTCCTTGCGATGCGCCTGAACAAAGGCCGGGTACGCACGAATTCGTCGCGTCAGAGCGATCATGGCCATTTCTCGGCACCCTCCGCCGAGCAATTCCCATGGAAATCCATCTGATGCGGATATGTCCAGATCGCATGCTGTGTGCGCAATCTCAGGAGAATTCGTGCGCGTTCATTCCCGCAAGCTGTTCGTGGCCGCCTGCACCCTCGCCACGGCGGCCCTGACCGGTGTCCCGGCCCAGGCCGCGACCGCGCCCGCCGGGCAGGGACCGGCGACCTCCGACCCCCAGGCCCTGGGCGCGAAGACGGGCCAGGTCTGCGGGCCGCCGTTCGTCAACGGCGACCCGAACCTCGGCCCGGCGGTCCTGCCGCGCACCGGCCTGGTCGCCAGGATCCTCGACGGCTACGTACGGTACGGCGGCCTCTCCCCGGAGCGGTTCCTGGAGCGCTACTTCACCCCGACGACCAAGTCCTACCGCTTCCCCCAGGACTCCGGGTTCGCGCACGCCGGCGGGTACACCAACGGGCGCCCGCTCATCAGGACGGCGCAGCTGCCGCTCGGCTACAAGGTGGACCGCTTCGGCGGGGAGGGCGGCGCGTTCCTCGCGCCGTTCGGCACGCCGTACCCCAAGCGGTCGCTACGGCCGAACAACCTCAACAACGTGCCGGGCGACCCGCACCTGTGCAACTACCACGCCTACCGGGTGATCCGGCCGTTCCTCGTGGACGCGGGGCCGGCGGCCTCGGCATTCGAGATGCCGGGGCAGGGCGAGCAGTTCCACACGCTCGCGAAGTACATCCCCGGCGCGCCGGCGAACCCGGACGGCGAGGTGTCGATCGGGTGGCTGGCCGACAACGGCTACCTCGAACGCCTCAACTGAGCCCCCGGCCGAGCCGTCCGGGGTGACCGGGCGGGCACGCGACGCCCGCCCGGTTCCGGACCGAATGGGCCCTACGCGACGCGGTACGGCTCGGCCGCGCCGGCGCGCAGCGTCAGGCCGTGGCCCGGCGCCTCCGGCGGGCGTACGGCGCCGCCGGTGGGGTCGGCCGCGCCGTCGAACAGGTCGCCCTCGATGCGCACGTGGTCGTGGAACCACTCCATGTGGCGCAGGTTCGGGGTCGCGGCGGCGACCGGCGCGTGCAGGTTGGGCGCGCAGTGCGCCGACACCTCCAGCCCGTGCCCGGCGGCGATCGCGGCCGCGCCGGACCAGCCCGTGTAGCCGCCGCACCGGGTCGCGTCGATCTGCAGGCAGTCGACCGCGCCCGCCGCGCACATGCGGGTGAAGTAGACGAGGTCGCCGCCGTACTCCCCGGCCGCGACGTCGGCGTCGGCCCGCTCGCGCACCAGGCGCAGCCCGGCCAGGTCGTCGGAGGACACCGGCTCCTCGAACCACCGCACGTCGTGGTCGCGCATCCGGCGCTCGATCCGCACGGCCTGCTTGGCGCTGTAGCCGCCGTTGGCGTCCACGTACAGCTCGGCGGCGTCCCCGATGACGCGGCGGGCGAGCGCCACGCGGTGCAGGTCGCGGGCGGGCGCGGTGCCCGCGGACTCCCCGATCTTGATCTTGATCCTGGGAATGCCCTGCTCGTGCGTCCAGTGCGCGAGCTGCGAACTCGTGACGTCGTCGTCGTACGTGGTGAACCCGCCCGAGCCGTACACGGGCACGCGTTCCCGGGCCAGGCCGAACAGGCGGGCGAGCGGCACGCCGAGCAGCCGGGCCTTGAGGTCCCAGAGCGCGACGTCGACCGCGGAGATCGCATACCCGGCGACGCCCGTGCGGCCCGCGTTGCGCACCCGGCGGACCATCGCGGTCCACAGGCGCGGCACGTCCATCGGGTCGCCGCCGCGCACCACCGGCGCGAGCAGGTCAGAGACGACCGCCGCGGCGGCGGCCGGGGCATAGGTCCAGCCGAGCCCGGTCGCCTCGCCGGCGTCCGCCCGGACCACCACCATCGTGGTCGCGTCCCAGCTCAGCGTGCCGTCGGCCTCCGGGCGGTCGGTCGGCACGCGGTACGCCGACACGTGGAGGTCTCTGATCACGACGGCCCCCATACCCGACCGTGACACGGCGATTCTGGCAGAAGGAAAAATTTTCCATGTGGTGAGTGTTCGGCTGCCCATTCCAGGGGCAGCGCCGCACATATGACGGAAATCGCCTCCGAAGTACTCATCAGGCGGCTCGCCGAATGGGGTGTCGACACCGTCTTCGGGCTTCCCGGTGACGGCATCAACGGCATCATGGAAGGGCTGCGCCGCCAATCCGACCGTGTCCGGTTCGTGCTGGTGCACCACGAGGAGGCGGCCGCGTTCATGGCGGCCGCGCACGCGAAGGCCACCGGCCGCATCGGGGTGTGCCTGGCCACCTCGGGCCCCGGCGGGATCCACCTGCTCAACGGCCTGTACGACGCCAAGCTCGACCACCAGCCGGTGCTGGCCATCACGGGCATGCAGGAGACCAGCGTGCTGGGCACCGGCTACCAGCAGGAGGTCCACCTCGACCGGCTGTACGAGGACGTGACCGAGTACAACCTCGTGGTGGACAACCCCGCCCAGCTGCCCGGGGTGGTGGACATCGCGATCCGCACGGCGTACGCGCGGCGCGGGGTGGCCCACCTGTGCCTGCCCAACGACGTCCAGGTGGCCCCCGCCGACGCCGACCCCTACCAGCACGTCGCCCCCGCGCGGCCCCCCGCGACCGCCCCCGTCTACCTGTCCCCGCCCGGGGTGCCGCGTCAGGAGGACCTGAGGGCCGCCGCCGAGGTGCTGAACGCGGCCCGGCGGCCCGCGATCCTGGCCGGGGCCGGCGCCCTGCACGCCCGCGAGGAGGTGCTGGCCGTCGCCGAGACGCTGGGCGCCCCCGTGATCAAGACGCTGCCCGGCAAGGCGGTCATCCCCGACGACTCGCCGTACGCGGTGGGCGGGATCGGCCTGCTCGGCACGAAGCCGGGCGAGGAACTGATCGAGGACTGCGACACCCTGCTCATGGTCGGCACCAACTTCCCCTACACCAAGCACCTGCCCGAGCCCGGCAAGGTCCGCGTCGTGCAGATCGACGCCGACCCCGCCCGCGCGGGCGTGCGCCTGCCGACCGAGGTGCCGATGGTCGGGGACGCCAAGGAGGGGCTGGCCGCGCTGCTGCCGCTCCTGCACCGGAACGACGACCGAGCCCATCTGGAGAAGTACCAGAAGGCCATGGCCGAGTGGCGGGAGAACATGGCCGCCCTGGAGAACCCGCAGCGCGCCCCGATCGCCCCGCAGTACCTGATCGGGTGCGTGGACCGGGCCGCCTCCGACGACGCCATCCTCACCTGCGACTCCGGCACGATCGCCAGCTGGGCGGCCCGGCACTGGACGATCCGCGGCGATCGGGAGTTCTACCTGTCGGGCAACCTCGCCACGATGGCCCCCGGCCTGCCGTACGCGATCGCGGCGCAGCTCGCCCACCCCGACCGGCAGGTGATCGCGTTCATCGGCGACGGCGGCTTCGCGATGCTCATGGCCGAGTTCCTCACCGCGGCCCGTCTGGGCCTGCCGATCACGGTGGTGGTGAACAACAACGGCTCGCTCGGCCAGATCCTGTGGGAGCAGATGGTGCTGGGGTACCCCGAGCACGGGGTCAGGTTCGGCGAGCCGTCCTCCGACTTCTCCGCCTGGGCCCGCTCCTGCGGCGGGTACGGCCGCAAGGTCACCGACCCCGCCGAGGTGGACGAGGCCGTGAGGCAGGCCCTCGCCCATCCGGGGCCGGCGCTGGTGGACGTCGACGTCGACCCGAACGAGCCGCCCATGCCGGGCAAGGTCGCCCGCGACCAGGCGGTCAGGTTCGCCGAGGCGTTCCTGAAGGGGCAGCCGCACAAGGCGGCCATCGCGACGACGCTGTTCAAGGACAAGATCTCTCAACTGGGGCGGTGACGCCATGACGGACCAGGTGCTCGTTCCCGCGCCCGTGGCTGCCCGGCCGCGCCGGCCGTACGTGCGGCTGCGCGACCTGGAGCGGGACCTCGCCGCCCGGGTGGACGGCGAAATCAGGTTCGACCCGGGCAGCCGGGGGGCCTACTCCACGGACGGATCGAACTACCGGCAGGTGCCGCTCGGGGTGGTGGTGCCGCGCACGGTGGACGCGGCCGCCGAGGCGATCGCGGTCTGCCGGGAGCACGGCGCGCCCATCACCTCACGGGGCGGCGGGACGAGCCTGGGCGGCCAGACCTGCAACGCCGCCGTCGTCATCGACTGGTCCAAGTACTGCCACCGGCTGGTGTCGGTGGACGCCTCGGCCCGCACCTGCGTGGTCGAGCCCGGCATCGTGCTCGACGTGCTGAACCGGCTGCTGGCCGACACCGGCCTGATGTTCGGGCCGCGCCCGTCCACGCACTCCCAGTGCACGCTTGGCGGCATGATCGGCAACAACTCCTGCGGCTCGACCGCCCAGGCGTACGGCAAGACCGCCGACAACATCGCGCGGCTGGAGATCCTCACCTACGACGGCCAGCGGATGTGGGTGGGGCCGACCGGCGACGAGGAGTTCGACCGGATCGTCGCCGAGGGCGGGCCGAGGGCGCGGATCTACCGCGAGCTGCGCGAGATCGTGGACGAGCACGCCGACGAGATCCGCCGCCGCTTCCCCGACATCCCCCGCCGGGTGTCGGGCTACAACCTCGACCAGCTCCTGCCCGAGGCCGGGTTCGACCTGGCCAGGGCGCTGGTCGGGTCGGAGGGCACGCTGGTCACCGTGCTGCGGGCCGAGCTGCGCCTGGTGCCGGCGCCCAAGGCCGAGTGCCTCGTCCTGCTCGGCTACCACGACATCGACGTGGCCGCCGACGCCGTGCCGCGCATCGCCCGCTACGGCCCGCTCCAGCTGGAGGGGGTGGACGACAAGCTCGTGGACTTCGAGCGGCGCAAGCACATGCATCCCGACGCGCTCAAGCGGCTGCCGGAGGGCGGCGGCTGGCTCATGGTCTCCTTCGGCGCCGACTCCCAGAAGGAGGCGGACGCCAAGGGACGTGACCTGCTGAAGGAGCTGAAGGGCAGCGAGCACGCGCCGCACATCTCCTTCATCGACGACGCGAAGACCGAAAAGGAGCTGTGGGAGGTCCGCGAGTCCGGGCTCGGCGCCACCGCCCGCGTGCCCGGCATGCGCGAGACGTGGGAGGGCTTCGAGGACTCGGCCGTCCCACCGGACAGACTCGGCGGCTACCTGCGTGACCTGCGCCGCCTGTTCGAGGAGTTCGGCTACGGCGACGCCTCCCTGTACGGGCACTTCGGGCAGGGCTGCGTGCACACCCGCATCCCGTTCGACATGGTGACGGCCGACGGGGTGGCGGCCTTCCGCGCCTTCCTCGAACGGGCCGCCGACCTCGTCATCTCCTACGGCGGCTCGCTGTCGGGCGAGCACGGCGACGGGCAGGCCAGGGGCGAGCTGCTGCCCAAGATGTTCGGGCCCGACGTCATGACCGCCTTCGAGCAGGTCAAGGCCGTCTTCGATCCCGGCGACCGGATGAACCCGGGCAAGGTCGTCGCGCCGTACAGGCTGGACGAGAACCTGCGGCTCGGCCCCGGGTGGACGCCCGCCGACCCGCCCGTGCACTTCGGCTACCCCGACGACGAGGGCAGCTTCCAGCGGGCCGTCATGCGGTGCGTGGGGGTCGGCAAGTGCCGCGAGCACGTCGGCGGGGTGATGTGCCCGTCCTACCGGGCCACCGGCGAGGAGGAGCACTCCACCCGCGGGCGCTCCCGGCTGCTGTTCGAGATGCTGAACGGCCACGCCGACTCGGCGGTGAAGGACGGCTGGCGCTCCACCGCCGTGCACGACGCCCTCGACCTGTGCCTGGCCTGCAAGGGGTGCAGGCACGACTGCCCGATGCAGGTCGACATGGCGACGTACAAGGCCGAGTTCCTCGCCCACCACTACGCCCGCAGGATCCGGCCGATGGACCACTACGCGATGGGGTGGCTGCCGGTGTGGGCCCGCCTGGCCGCGCTCGCCCCGGGCGTGGTCAACACGCTGGCGCACGCCCCCGTGCTGTCCGCGCTCGCCAAGCGCCTGGCGGGGCTCGAACCGGCCCGGCCGGTGCCGGACTTCGCGCGGATCCGCTTCAGCGACTGGTTCCGGCGGCGCGGGCCGCACGGCGGGGGCGAGCGCGGGCCCGTGGTGCTGTGGCCGGACACCTTCACCGACAACTTCCACCCGCACATCGGCCGCGCCGCCGTCGAGGTGCTGGAGTCGGCGGGCTACCGCGTGCTGATCCCGCCCCGCACGCTGTGCTGCGGCCTGACGTGGATATCGACCGGCCAGCTCGGCGTGGCGCGGCGCGTGCTGCGCCGCACCGTGCGGACGCTCGCCCCGGCGCTGCGCCGCGGCATCCCGATCGTCGGCCTGGAGCCGAGCTGCACGGCGGTGTTCCGGGCCGACGCACCCGAGATGTTCGCGCACGACCGGGACTTCGCCCGGCTGCGCGAGCAGACCAGGACCCTCGCCGAGCTGCTGAGCGCGACCGACGGGTGGGATCCGCCCCGGATCGACCGGGACGCCGTCGCCCAGCCGCACTGCCACCACCACTCGGTGCTCGGCTTCGAGACCGACCAGGCCCTGCTGTCCCGGGCCGGCGTGCGGGTGGAGGCGGTGGGCGGCTGCTGCGGCCTCGCCGGGAACTTCGGCTTCACCGCCGGCCATCTGGAGGTGTCGATGACCTGCGCGGAGCACGAGATCCTGCCGGCGATCCGCGCCGCCGACGCCCGCACGGTCGTCCTGGCCGACGGCTTCAGTTGCCGTACGCAGATCGAGCAGGCGGGGGTGGGGCGCCAGGCGATCCACCTCGCGGAGTTGCTGGCGGCCGGGGTGCGGGGCACGCCGCTGGGCGACCACCCCGAGTGGCGCGCCTCGCGCAGGCCCGGCCCGGCGCGCGTCCTGGGGGCACGGTGAGCGCAGAGGCTGTGGAGGAGACGGACCCCGCGCTGGAGGAGGACGCGTGGTCGGTCGAGGACGCCTCGCTCGCCCTGGTGGAGATGACCCTCAACGCGGTGACGCGCGGCTCCGGCCTGTCGGTCACCCAGTTGCGGGTGCTGCTCGCGGTCGACCGGCACGGCCCGCTGAACCTCAGCGGGCTCGCCGCAATGCTGGGCATGTCGGTCTCGGCCGCCGGCCGCCTGGTGGCCCGCCTGCACACCGCCGGGCTGCTGACGCGCCTGCTGTCCCCGCACAGCCGCCGTGAGGTCAGCATCGACGTCACCGAGACCGGCAGGAGGTCGCTCGAACGGATCCGCGCGGCCCGCCGCGGGCACATCGCCGCCGCGCTGCGCCATCTGCCGCCGGACAGCCGCCGTACGCTCGCGCGGACGCTGCGCGAGTTCACGGCGGCGGCCGGGACAGGCGGGACAGGCGGGACAGACGGTTAGCGGTCGCGGTCGGCGGCCAGGCGGGCCAGGGCCTCGAGACCCGCCGCCGCCCCGGGCGCCAGTTCCGCCGACCGTAGCGCCTCCAGTGCCTCGGACAGCAGATCGTCCACCCTGGCGAGGCTCCACGCCCGCCCGCCCGCCTCTTCCACCAGCCGCGCCGCCCGTGCGAGGTCGGGCTGCGGGAGCGGGCGGCGGTACAGGCCGGCGAGCGCGCCCCCGGCAGGTTCGGCCGACGTCAGCGCGGCGACGACCGGCAGGGACTTCTTCCGGTTGCGCAGGTCGGAATGGACCGGCTTGCCGGTGACGGCCGGGTCGCCCCAGATGCCCAGCAGGTCGTCGACGATCTGGAACGCCAGCCCCACGCGCTCGCCGAACACCCGCAGGAAGGCGACCTGCTCGGTGGTCGCACCCCCCGGCAGACCAGCACCTTGGAGCGCGCCGAGGGCGCAGGCGCAGCCGAACAACGCGCCTGTCTTTCCCTCCGCCATGCGCACGCACTCCCCCAGGCTCACGTCCGCACGCTCCTCGAAGCCGAGGTCGGCGCTCTGGCCGTCCAGCAGCGACTGGACGCACCGGGCCAGCGTGCGGGCGCTCTCGGCGGGCCCGCCGCCGGCGGCGAGCACGGCGAAGGCCAGCGCCAGCAGGGAGTCGCCGGCCAGGATCGCCTCGGCACGCCCGAAGACGTTCCACACGGTGGGGCGGTGGCGGCGGACCGCGTCGCCGTCCATCACGTCGTCGTGGATCAGCGAGAAGTTGTGCACCAGCTCGACCGCGACGGCGGCAGGCAGCGCCGCGTCCGCGTCTCCCCCGGCGCCCTCCGCCGCCAGCAGCGTGAACGCGGGCCGCAGGGCCTTGCCCCCGCCCGCCCGCACCGGCCGCTCCCGCGCGTCCCACCATCCGAAGTGGTACCCCGCCACCCGGCGCATCGACGGAGGCAGGGTGTCGACCGCGCGGCGCAGCGCGGGCTCCACCAGGTCGCGCGTCCGGGCGAGCACGTCCGCCGCGGTCCGCACTCCCTCTGCCACCGGTTCCGTCACGCTCCCACCACCTCGGGCTGGACCCACAGGCCGGCTGGACTTGTCGGCATACCCCGGCCGCCTCCTCACCACACGCCTTCCCGCTCACCATCGGCGCGCTCACATCCGCCGGTCGCGCGACAGGCGCGGCGCCGGATTCGCAAGTACCCTTGCGAAAAGTGCCCTTGAAGGCGTATCAACGAAAGAAGTCTTTCGTTGAGGAGTGCCCGTGGAACCGACCAGGCCGGAACGGCGTGTGCGCGTGCAAGACCCCAAGAAGCTGCGCGCGCTCGCCCATCCACTACGGCTGCGCCTGCTGCGCTACCTGCTGGCGGCCGGCCCGCGAACGGCGGCGCAGTGCGCCGAGGCGCTCGACGACACCGGCTCCAACTGCAGCTACCACCTGCACCAGCTCGCCCGTCACGGGCTGATCGAGCGCGCGCCCGCGCAGGGCGCCAACCGACGCGACCGGCCGTGGCGCGCCGCCGCCACCGGGCTGGAGTTCCTGCCGGAGCCGGGGGACGAGCAGGGCCGGCAGGTCAACGACGCGCTGACCTCGCTGGAACTGGACGAGGTGTTCCGCTCGCTGCAGCACTACCGGCAGCAGCAGCACAAGCTGCCCGACCAGTGGCAGGAGAGCGCGACCTTCCACAACTACACGCTCTCGCTGACCCCCGCGGAACTGCGGCACCTCACCCTGACGCTGGACGCCGTCATCCGGCCGTACCTGCGCCCGACGCGCGACGGGGCGCCGGATGACGCCCGGCCGGTCAGCCTGAGCCTGCAGGCCTATCCCACACCGGAATTCATCTGACATGCCGGTGCTGCTGCGCCGCCGCGGATTCGTCCTCGTCTGGATCGCCGGGCTCGCCTCGAGCGTGGCGAGCTGGCTGCTGATCACCGGGTTGCCGATCTACGTCTTCGGCGTCACCGGCTCGGCGTTGGTCACCTCCTCCGTGTTCCTCGTCGAGCTGTTGTGCGGCATCACCCTGGGATCGTTCGCCGGGGCGCTCGCCGACCGCTTCGACCGGATCCGGTTGATGAGCGGCGTCGCGCTGCTGCAGGCGGCAGTGGTGGTGCCGCTGGTGGGCGAACCCGGCCACCGCCTGTGGATCATCTGCCTGGTCGCCGGCGCCCAGGCCGTGCTGGCCCAGACGTTCGACTCGGCCCGCAACGCGGCCCTGCCGCAGCTCGTCGAGGCCGCGCACCTGGTGCGCGCCAACAGCATGGTCGCGCTCAACACCAGCGTGGGGCGCCTGATCGGCAGCTCGCTGGGCGGTTTCGCCATCACCCGGGAAGGAACCCGCTACCTGGCGATCGGCGCCGCCGTGGCGTTCGTGACGGCCGCCGCCCTGATCGCAGCCGCCCGCCGGACGGCACACCACGACGCCGCGGAACCGGCCCTGGACGGCGGCGCCACGTCGTTCTTCGCGAACTGGCGATCCGGCCTGGTGACGATGATGCGCAGCCGCAGCGTCCGGGCGACGTTCCAGAGCGTGGCCCTGGGCGGTGTCGCCCAGGGCCTGTTCGTGGTGCTCTTCGTCGTGTTCGTCAGCCGCGCGCTGCACGCCGACGGCACGCTCACCGGCGTGCTGCGCGGTGTCCAGGCGATCGGCGGCGTGGCGGGCGGGCTCATCGTCGGCCTGCTCGGCGCACGCCTGAGCCCCTGGCTGTTGATGAGCCTGGGCGCCGCCTCGTTCGGCCTGCTCAGCCTGACCATCTGGAACGGTCCGGCGCTCTCGCGTCAGGCCGAGCTGTACGTCGTGCTGTTCATCCTGGTCGGCGTGCCCGGCATCGCGTACAACAGCGGCGCGTTCGCGCAGATCCAGCAAAGCGTGCCCGGCAGTGATCTGGGCCGGGCCTTCGGCGCGTTCTACGTGGTCCACAACGCGTCGCAGGGACTGGGCATGGCGGCCGCCGGCCTGCTCGGCGACGTGCTCGATGTGGTGCTCGTCCTCAACGTGCAGGCCGTGCTGTACCTGGCCTCCGGCGCGGTGGCCTACTTCGCGCTGCGCCCGGCCCGCAGACCGCGCTGCGAAAGCCTGCGGCAGTGATCGACGCCGCGCTGGACCTGGGCGTCGCGAGCGCACATCTCGTGGTCATCACGACATCCCCTAACGTGGGGCCCTATGCGGAAATGGGTGCAGGAAATGGGTCTCGGGCTCGCCGCGCTCGGCCGCCCCGCGTACATCACGCTCGGCCGGGACGAGGACCTCGGCGCCGACCGGGACGTGGCGGCGATGCGGGCGCGCACCTGGGAGGTGCTGGACGCCGCCCGGGCGGCGGGCGTGCGTTACTTCGACGCGGCCCGCTCCTACGGCCTGGCGGAGGAGTTCCTCGCGGGCTGGCTGGCCGACCGGGGCGTCCGTCCCGGCGAGGTCGCCGTCGGCTCGAAGTGGGGGTACGAGTACGTCGGCGGCTGGCGGATGGACGCCGACCGCCATGAGGAGAAGGACCTGTCCGCCGGGCGGCTGCGCCGCCAGCTCGGCGAGACCCGGGAGCTGCTCGGCGAGCACCTGTCGCTCTACCAGATCCACTCCGCCACCGTGGAGAGCGGGGTGCTCGACGACGAGGAGGTCCTCGGCGAGCTGCGCGCCCTGCGCGCCGAGGGCGTCGCCGTCGGTCTGTCCACCACCGGCCCCCGCCAGGCCGTGACGATCGACAAGGCGGTCGCGACCGGGCTCTTCGACACGGTCCAGTCGACGTGGAACCTTCTGGAGCGCTCGGCGGGCGAGGCCCTGGCCCGGGCACACGCCGCCGGCCTGGACGTGATCGTCAAGGAGGGCGTGGCCAACGGCAGGCTGACCGCCCGCGGCGCGCCCGCCACCCTGACACTCGCCGCACGCGAACGCGGCGTCACCCCCGACGCCCTGGCGCTCGCCGCGGTGCTCGCCCGCCCGTGGGCGGGGGTCGTGCTGAGCGGCGCGGCCACGACCACGCAGCTCGCCGAGAACCTGGCGGCGCTCTCCGTCACCTGGGACGAGGAGGCCGAGAAGGCGCTGGCCGGGCTGGCCGAGGACGCCGAGACCTACTGGGCCCGCCGCGCCGCCCTCCCCTGGACCTGATTCAGGGGAGGAACTCGCCGTCCTTGAGCTCCAGGACGCGGTCGGCCAGGCCGACGAGGCCCGCGTCGTGCGTGGCCACCAGCGCAGTGACGCCCTCGCCCCGGACGAGCACCCGGAGCAGCTCCATGATCTGGCGGGCGGTCTGGGAGTCGAGCTGACCGGTCGGCTCGTCGGCGAGCAGCAGGCGGGGCCGGTTGGCCAGGGCCCTGGCCATGGCCAACCGCTGCTGCTGGCCGCCCGACAGCTCGTACGGCCGCTGCTCGGCCTGGCCGGACAGCCCGACCAGGGACAGCAGCGCCTTGACCCGCTCCTCCCTGTCCTTGGGGGGCACGCGCGCCAGCCGCATCGGCACGCCGACGTTCTCGGCGGCCGACAGCACCGGAATCAGCCGGAACGACTGGAAGACGAACCCGACGATGTCGCGGCGCAGCCGCAGCAGGCCCTCCTCGGGCAGCTCCGGCACGGACTGCCCGGCCACCCGCACCCGCCCCTCGTCGGGCCGGTCCAGGCCGCCGACCAGGTTGAGCAGCGTCGTCTTGCCCGCGCCGGAACGCCCGCGGATCGCGACCAGCTCGCCGGGGTGAGCCTCGAAGGAGACCCCTCTCAGGGCGCGCACACCCTTGGGATAGGTCTTGCGCAGGCCCTCGACGACGACCAGCGGCTCACTCATCCGTCTCTTCCTCTGTCTCGTTGCCGGCGGCCGAGGGCCAGACCCCGATGTGGTCGCGTTCGAGCTCCAGGCGCACCCGGTGCTCCATGGACAGGGCGTTGATGAACTCCCTCGGCAGCTGCAGGCGCCCGGCCCGGTCCAGCACCGCGTACTCCTCGGCGACCACCCTCCCGTCGGATGAGGTGCGGCGGAACGTCTCGCTGGAGGTGCGGCCGTCGCGGATGCCGATCGTCCGGTCGACCTGCTCCGAGACCAGAGGGTCGTGCGTCACGACGACGGTCGTGACGCCGAGCTCGCGGTTGGCGTGGCGCAGGACGCCGAAGACCGTCTCCGCGGTCTCGCTGTCCAGCTCCCCGGTGGGCTCGTCGGCGAGCACCACCTCGGGCGCGTTGGCCAGGGCCACGGCGACGGCCACCCGCTGCTGCTCGCCGCCGGACATCTCCCCGGGCCGCCGGTCCGCGTGGTCCGCCATCCCGGTCAGCTCCAGCAGCTCGTCCGTACGGGCCGACCTGGCCCGCCGGGCCGTGCCGCCCGCCAGCCGCATGGGAAGCATGACGTTCTCCCGCGCGGTGAGGTACGGCAGCAGGTTGCGGGCGGTCTGCTGCCAGACGAAGCCCACGACCGAGCGCCGGTAGCGGAGGCGGTCGCGCGGGGTCATGGACAGCAGGTCGGTCCCGGCGACCCGGGCCAGCCCGGCCGTCGGCACGTCGAGCCCCGACAGGATGTTGAGCAGCGTCGACTTGCCCGATCCCGAGGCCCCGACGATCGCCACCAGCTCACCCCGGCCGATGAGCAGGTCGAGGCCCTGCAGGGCGACCACCTCGACCGCGGCTGAGCCCTCGGTCTTGTAGATCCGCACGAGGTTGTCGCACAGGATGTGGGCGTCCGCGCCGAACGCGGGACCGCCCCGCGTGGCCCGGGCCTCCAGGTCAGCCAGCGTGTCCACGGCTTCCTCCCAGGTAGGCGCCCGCGAGGGCGACGGCGGCGACCCCGGCGGCCACCGCGCCGGCCAGGGCAGAGGGCAGGGCGGGCAGGACCGCTCCGGCCGCCGAGGCGCCGGCGCGCCCGCCCGCGTACGCCGACAGGTCGATTCCGGGCCCGAGCAGCGCGGGCATGGCGAGACCGGCCGCCAGCCCGGCGACCGCGGTCAGGACGAGCAGCGGGGCCGACTCGAGGACGGTGATCAGCCCGGCCTGCCTGCGGGTGAGGCCGAGCGCGCGCAGCAGCCCGAGGTCCTCCGCGCGCCGGGCCGCCCCTCCGGTCAGGGCGATCGCGACGGCGGCCAGCGCGTAGGCGGCCAGCGCCGCGGCGGCCACGCGCAGCGCGGAGGTCAGCGCCGCCGTCAGCGGCGTCCCGGTGATCTCGGCGAGCGCGCCCGCCATGGTGGTCATGCGCGCTCCGGACGGCAGCAGCGGTCTGACCGCCTCGGCGTCTCCCGCGATCAGCAGCGTGTTGACGTGCTCGGGAGCCGCGGGGAGGACGATGAGGGCGCCGTCGTCCGCCCGCACCCCGGGCATCGCGTCGACCGTCCCCGCCGGGGTGACCGTGGTCTGCGCGGGCCAGCCGATCTCGAAGCTGCTCATGGCGGACAGGTCGGGCGAGACCAGCACGCCGGTCCCCGGCGGAGGCAGGCGCAGCGGGCTGCCCGCGACCAGCCGGCGGTAGGCGTCGAGGTCGACCGCGACGACCCTGGCCGCCCGCCCGCCGAAACCCACCTCGGCGACCGTCGTCCCGACCGCGGCCGGGACGACGCCCCTGACACCCGGCGCGTGGATGATGCGTTCCACCGTCTCCGGGGGGAGCCCCTGCTCCCGCTCCACTCTGATCTCGGCGCCGGTCCGCTCCCACGCCGCCTGCCGCTGGGCCGCCTCCAGCCCCCCGGCGGTGGCCATGCCGTACGCCGCCAGCGCGACCGCCGGCAGCAGGGTGAGCACCGGCAGCGCGGCGCCCGGCACGGCCCGGGCGGCGGCGAACCCGAGGAACGGCACGGCCGCGGATCGCCGGGCGGCGGCGCGGAACGCCAGGTGGATCAGGGCCGGGCCGGCGCGGAGCACCGCCAGCGCGACGGCCAGCGCCAGCAGCACGGGAGCCGGGGCGAGGTAGGCGTCACCGGAGCCGAGGCCGCGGCTGCGCAGCAGATGGACGCTCGCCGCGGCGACCACGAGCACCAGGATCTCCATCGCGATCCGGCGGGCCGCGCTCCCGGTCAGCTGTCCTTGTGCCCGCCATCCCCGGATCCGCCGTCGCGGGGACTGGCGCAGCGCGACGGCGGCGCACGCGATCACGACGGTCACCGCCGCCAGCGCCGCCGGTCCCAGCCGCGCGACCGTCGTCGGCGCGCCCGGCACGAGGCCCGCGACCGCCTGACCGGCCACCGCGGCCGGGACCGCGACGAGCGCGACCGCTCCCCCGCACACGCGCACGGCCTGGGCCAGGGACGCCCCGCGGGCGCGCATCAGCAGCAGGTCGCCGTCCACCCGCCGGACGAGCAGCAGCACGGCCAGGGCCACGGTGCCCAGGCACGTGACGGCCAGCCCGGTCAGGAACACCGCGATCAGCGCGCGGGTGACGGCCAGCCGGTCCAGGTACTCCTTCAGGACGCGGTCGAACCCGGTCGACAGGGCGAGTTCGAGGTCCTGCCTCCCCAGACGGCGGCCGAACTCCGCGGTGGCGTCCGCCACGGCCGCCGCGTTGGCCGCGGTGATCCGCTGCGGCGCCGAGCTGACGAGCCACCGGTAGGACATCGGCAGTTCGGCGCCCGCGAGGCTGTCGCCGTCGGTGAGCGCGGTGACGATCAGGTCGTCCTCGGTGGCGAGCGGCACGCGCTGGCGGATGACGTACGTGAGCTCCGGCTCGACGCCCCAGAACCGGTCGGCGGGACGCGCCGGCTCGAACAGGCCGGTCACCTTCGCGGTCACGCCGGCGAGGCGGAGCGTGTCGCCCGTCTTGATCGACATCTCCGTCGCGGCGACGGCGGGGACGGCCACCTCGAGACGCGTGCCCGAGCCGGGGCCCGGGGGGCCACCCTCGACGTACCGCACCTGCCGGTCCGCCCCGGACACCCACTTCAGCGTGAGATACCGGTGCGCCTGCTCGTTGATCAGCATCGGCGGGGCCGAGACGTCGAAGTGCGGCGCGGGGTCGACGACCTCACCCAGCGCCGGGGGGAGCAGCGCGCGCCAGGCGGTGTCCGCCCGGGCCACCTCGTCCGTCGTCCGCAGCGACGTCAGGTCGAAGCGGCGGTCGAACTGGACCGCCAGCGCGGCGGTGACGGGCGGCGTGGAGCCGATCGCCGCCCTGGCCGCCTCGTCGAGAGACGACTCGACCCTCCCGGGCAGGGCGGAGACGACCAGGGCGGCGCCGAACAGCAGCGCGGCCAGCAGGGCCGCCACACCCCTGTGCGCACCCAGCAGGCGGATCACTGCCCCTCCCCCGAACGCAGCGCGGCGGCCGGCTCGCGGCGGTGCAGCGACCGCGCGAGCCCCGCCACGATCACGGACAGCACCGCGAGGACCGCGACCATCAGCACCGCCACCTGCGGCCATGGAACGTGGAGCAGCACGGGCAGCGCGCCGCTTGTCGCGAACCCGGTGGACACCATCGGCGGCACCACCGCGGCGGAGACGGCCACGGCGAGTGCCGCGCCGCCCGCCAGCGCGAGCCCGATCGCGAACGACTGCTCGGCCGCCAGCAGGCCCAGCGTCTGCCGGAAGCGCACGCCGAGCGCGCCGAGCACGGCGAACTCACCCCTGCGCTCCCGTGCCAGGACCGCCGCGTTGACCAGGAATCCCAGCACGGCGAACGCCAGCGCCGCCGCGAAGCCGAGCAGCAGCGCGCCCTGCAGGCCGGCCGCCGTGGGGTCGTCCCGGAAGCTCCGGGTCAGCGCGGCCGCGTCGACGACGTCCCTGTGCCCTCGCCCGGAGGCCACGGCGGCGGCTCGGGTCGTGTCGTGCCCGTCGGCGGCCAGCCACCACTCCGTCACCGGCCACTGCGCGCCCTTCGCCTGTTCCCGCAGCGCCGCCAGGTCGGCGAGCAGGGCCGGGGTCCCCTCCGGTGTGCCGGGCATCGCCGCGACGACGCCCACCACTCTGATCGGTATCGTCGCCGTGCCGGCCGTGATCCGTACGGCGTCCGCCAGACCCGCGGTCACCACCACCGGCAGCGCCTGTCCGGAGGGACCGGCGAGCCGGCCCGCGAGCTCCGCCGGTGACAGCTCCGAAAGGTCGGGACGCAGCAGCAGGACACGGCCCGCTCGCGCGGCGTCCAGGGCGATCAGGGTGGCGTCCGCGCTGTCCGCCACGACCGTGGCGCGGTACGCCGGTGCGGCCGCCACGACCCCCGGCAGCGTCTCGAATGTGCGCGCGTCGTCCCCGGGAAGGGCCGCGACACGCAGGTCGGCGCCCGCGAGATGCCGCGCCCGGTCTTCCTGCGCGCCCCGCCAGGTGGCGGCGGTGGTGAGGGACAGCACGCCGATCGCGACCGCCATCGTCAGCAGCAGCGCGGGACCGGCATAACGGGCGGGACGCCGGCTCACCTGCCGTGCGGCCAGGGCCGGGCCGAAGCCGGAGCGCCGCCGCGTCGCCCGTTCCGCGAACCCGGCGACGGCGGGCACCAGCCGCACAGCGGCCATCCCGCCGCCGAGCAGGGCCAGCGCCGGGCCCGCCCCGATCAGCGGGTCGAGCCCGAGCTCACCGCCGAACCGGGTGGCCTCGGACGCGTCGTAGTGAACCAGCCGCCAGACGGCGAGCGCCGCCACGACGAGCAGCGCCAGGTCGGCGCCGGCCCGCTGCGCCAGGCCGGGCCGGTCGCCGCGTCCGCGCTCGGCCTGCTCCTCGACGTACGTGCGGCGGGCGGCCAGGAGAGGCGGGAACGCCAGCATCGCGGCGCAGGCGAGCGCGACCGCCGCCGCGACCGCGAACGTGGCCCCGTCCGGCGTCCGCGGAGGCTCGACGCCGGTCGCCTCGATCCAGGGGAACGCCCCCAGCAGCCCGAGGAGGGCGGGCGCGAGGAACGGCGCCACCGGCGCGCAGGGCAGTGCGATCAGCAGCGCCTCCCCCGCCGACAGGGCGGCGAGCCGCGGCGACCCGCCGCCCCGGGAGCGCAGCAGGGCCGTCTCCATCCGGCGGTGCTCGGCCAGCAGCCGCGCCGTCAGTGCCAGCGCGTACGCGCCCAGCACCAGCAACTGGAACACCGGGACCAGCATGGTGGAGCGGGCGACCAGGGCGTCGCGGTCGAGCCGCAGCAGCGTGGCGGACAGCGTCTCGGTGACCGTGCACCGGGGGCAGCCGGCCCGCACGGCGCGGGAGACCCCGCCGACCGACGCGGAGAACGGCCGCAGCCGGTCGGGCGGAAGCCTGCGCAGGTCGGGTTCGGCGAGCCAGCGGGCCGAGACGCCGGTCGCGAACCTGTCGAGGAACGTGCCGGACGGCACGACCAGGGGTCCGTATGAGGTGAAGTCACCCGTTTTCGTGCCGGAGCGCAGCAGTTCCTCCCCCGCCCAGCGCGGGTCGCCGGGGTCGCGCAGCCGGAAGACGCCGGTGACGCGCACGCGGGCCTTCCTGCCGTCCAGGCGTCCCACGACGGTGAACTCGTCGCCGGTGGACACGCCCATAGCCCCCGACGCCGGCTCGGACAGCGCCACTTCCACCGTCGCCGTTCCCGCCCCAGTCCTTTCCGGGGGCCAGCGCCCGCTCACCAGGTCCGCCCGGCCGTCCAGTCCCTCGTACATGGCGAACCGGGTCAGGACGGGCCGGCCGCCGCGATCCTGTCCCTCCAGCGCGTAGGAGTCGGACTCGACGCGCACGATGACCCGTACCGGCACATCCCCGTGGGCGTGGGCGATCCCCGTGCGGACGGCCCGGTCGACGCCGGCATAGTCCCCTGCCGTGACCGAGGAGGTGACGACGGTGGCGGTGGCGGTGAGCGGCGCCGTCTCCAGGGCCCGCCGCACCCCCGCCTGGGTCGCCGACCCCGCGTGCAGCAGGAGAGCCGAGATCGTCGTGGTGGCGAGCAGGATGGAGCCGAACGCGGCGGCCAGCAGCAGGGGCTCGGCCAGCGCGCGCCGGACCACCAGCGGCAGCCGCGCTCGCACCATCCTCACGACCCGGCCCTCACCACGTTCATCCCGGCATCATGACAAGCATGATCCAGAAGCACCAGCGTTCCGTTCATCTAAGGTGAGAGGAAAACGGGCCGAGGAGGGCTGCATGCCTGCGGTGAGGCCGTTGCTCACGGGAGATCCGGCCGGGATCGGCGGCTATCGGCTGGAGGGCCGCCTCGGCGCGGGCGGCCAGGGGGTGGTCTACCTCGGCCGTTCGGCCGACGGCACACCTGTGGCGGTCAAGCTGCTGCATGAGGGCTGGTCGGGGGACGCGGACGCCCGCCGCCGCTTCGCGCGGGAGATCGCCGCCGCGCGGCGGGTCGCGCCGTTCTGCGTGGCTCAGGTCCTCGACTTCGACCTGGACGGCCCGCGGCCGTACGTCGTGAGCGAGTACGTGGAGGGCCCCTCGCTGCAGCAGGCGGGACGGCGGTCCGGGCCCGCCCTGCACCGGCTGGCCGTGGCGACCGCGACCGCGCTCGCCGCCGTACACCAGGCGGGGATCGTCCACCGCGACTTCAAGCCCGCCAACGTGCTGCTGGGGCCTGACGGTCCGAGGGTCGTCGACTTCGGGGTCGCCCGCCATCTGGGCGCGACCACGGCGAGCAGCGGCATCGCCGGCACACCCGCCTACATGGCGCCCGAGCAGATCGCCGGCGAGCCGCCCGCACCCGCCTGGGACGTGTTCGCGTGGGGCTGCGTGATGGTGTTCGCCGCCACCGGCAGGCCGCCGTTCGGCGACGATACGCTGCCCGCCGTCCTGAACCGCGTGCTCACCAAGGAGCCCGACCTCGGCGACCTGGAGGAGCCGTTGCGCTCCATCGTGGCGCTGGCCCTGCGCAAGGACCCCGCGGAGCGCCCGGACATCGTCCACATCACGATGCGGCTGCTCGGCGCGGTTCCGGAGGGGACCGCCGGCGACATCCCGGGCGCGCTCACCGCCGCGCGGCGTTCCCCGTCCGCGGGACCGGATACCGTCCCCTCGCCGCGCGGCTCGGGCCGCCGCCGGGGCCTGCTCGCGGGGGCGGCGGTCACACTCGCGGTCGCGGCGACGGCGGGGGTGCTGCTGTCCACGCTGCCGTCCGAAGGCGTCGCCGACGATGACGCGAGGCGCACGACGGCCGTCGTCACGCCGGCCCCCTCGCCTACGCCCACGACCACGACGCCCACGACCACGACGCCTACTCCGATGCCCACTCCGACGCCCGCCGCGACGTCAGCAGGGCGCGAGCCCCTGCGCTTCGGCGCACGCTTCGCGGGCGTGTGGCGCGGCAGGGTGACCTTCGAGCCCGGCGGGCACGACACGCTCGTCCTGACCGTGCCCAAGGGAGGCGACACCGTCACCGAGCAGTTCGTCGACTACCGCTGCGTGGGCAGGTCCAGGCTCGAGGTGGTCAGCGGGACGACGGTGCGGCTGAAGCGGGTGTCCATGCGGGGCAACTGCGTGCGCAACGGCACGATCTACCTGACGGTCCACGACAACGGGGCGATGACGTTCGACTACAACGGGCACGGCGAGAACGCGGTGACGAAGAACGTGCCGTTCTACATGATCGCCACACTCAAACACACATAGCACCACACTTGCGGGACATACGGCACGAAGGTGTATGTTGACCACCGCAAGCGACGGACGCGGAGGAAGCCGGTGTGAATCCGGCGCGGTCCCGCCACTGTCACCGGGGAGCGACCCTCACCCACGCCACTGCCCAGCACGGGCGGGAAGGCCGGGGGAAGCGCCGATCCGGGAGCCAGGATACTCCGGCCGTCGGACCTTCTACCGGGGGCGCGGATACCCCCAGGGGGGACATGCCATGGCCCGGACAGGCCTGCGCGCACGCGCCTCACTGCCGGTTTCGCGCTCCACCGCCTGACGTGGCGACCAGTGGCGGCCTGCTCGTCGCGGGCACCACCTCCGATGCCGGGAAGAGCGTCCTGGTGGCCGGCCTGTGCCGGTGGCTGGCCCGCCGCGGCGTACGGGTCGCGCCGTTCAAGGCGCAGAACATGGCGCTCAACTCGATGGTCACCGCCGATGGCGGCGAGATCGGACGGGCCCAGGCGATGCAGGCGGCGGCCGCCCGGGTCGAGCCCGAGGCCGCGATGAACCCGGTGCTGATCAAGCCCGCCGGGGAGCGGCACTCGCACGTCGTCGTGCTCGGCCGCGCGCACGCCGACGTGGACGCCCTGTCCTACCGCGACCACAAGATGCGCCTGCTCGACGTCGCCCTCGACGCGCTCGACGGCCTGCGCCGCCGCTACGACGTGGTGATCTGCGAGGGCGCGGGCAGCCCCGCCGAGGTCAACCTCCGCGACCGCGACATCGCCAACATGGGCCTGGCCCGCGCGGCCGGCCTGCCGGCGCTCGTCGTCGGCGACATCGACAGGGGCGGCGTGCTCGCGCACTTCGCCGGCACCCTCGCCGTGCTCGACCGGCACGACCAGCGGCACATCGCCGGATTCGTGGTCAACAAGTTCCGCGGCGACCTCGCGCTGCTGCGGCCCGGGCTCGACTGGCTGGCGGAGGCGACCGGACGCCCGTGCCTCGGCGTGCTGCCGTGGCGGTCCGGGCTCTGGCTCGACGTGGAGGACTCCCTCGACCTCGACAGCCGTCCCGGCCTGCTCACCCCGCCGGTGGGGCGTGAGGTGCTGCGCGTGGCGCTGGTGCGGCTGCCCCGCATGTCCAACGTCACCGACGCCGACGCGCTGGCCGCCGAGCCGGGGGTGAGCGTGCGCCTGGCCACCACCCCCGCCGAGCTCGCCGACGCCGACCTCGTCGTGCTGCCCGGCACCCGCGCCACCGTCGGCGACCTCGCCTGGCTGCGCGAGCGCGGTCTGGACGCGGCGCTGCGCCGCCGCGCCGCCCAGGGCCTGCCGGTGCTCGGGATCTGCGGCGGCTTCCAGATGCTCGGCACGGTCGTCGACGACGACGTGGAGAGCAGGGCGGGCCGGGTGCCCGGCCTGGGGCTGCTGCCGGCCCGCACGGCGTACGCGCCGGACAAGGTGCTCGCGCTCGCGGAGGGCGAGTGGCGCGGCCAGGAGGTCACGGGCTACCAGATCCACCACGGCCGGGTCACGGCAGAGGGCGGCGAGCCGTTCCTCGACGGCTGCCGGGTGGGGCCGGTGTGGGGCACGACCTGGCACGGCCTGTTCGAGCGCGACGGGTTCCGCAGAGCCTTCCTCGCCGAGGTCGCCGCCGTCACCGGCCGCGACTGGCTGCCGGGGACCGGCACGTTCGCCGCGCACCGGGAGGCCCGCCTCGACGCGCTGGGCGACCTGGTCGAGGAGCACCTGGACACCGAGGCCGTGTGGCGGCTGATCGAACGCGGCGTGCCCACCGGCCTGCCCACTGCCGAGATCGCGTTGCGGGAGGCCCGCTCATGACGATGCTGCTGCTGTCCACCGCCGACACCGAGTTGCTCGCCGCGACCCGCAGCGGGGCGGGCTGGCGGGTCGCCAACCCCGCGCGTACGGCCCCCGAGGACGTGCCCGCCCTGGTGGACGGCGTGGACGCCGTCGTCGTCCGGCTGCTCGGCGGCAGGCGCTCGTGGCCCGAGGGACTCGACGCCGTGCTGGCCGCCGGGCGGCCCACCGTCGTGCTCGGCGGCGAGCAGGCCCCGGACGCCGCGCTGATGGCCCTGTCCACCGTGCCGTCCGGGGTCGCGGCGCAGGCACTCGCCTATCTGGCCGAGGGCGGCCCGGACAACCTGGCGGAGCTGCGCCGCTTCCTGTCCGACACGCTCCTGCTGACCGGCGAGGGGTTCGCACCGCCCCGGCGTACTCCGGAGTACGGCGTGCGGCCCGGCCGGGCCCGCCGGGAGGGCCGCCCGCTGGTCGGGGTGGTCTACTACCGGGCGCACGAGCTGTCGGGCAACACGGCGTTCGTCGACACGCTGTGCGACGCGGTCGAGGCGGCGGGCGCGGACGTGCTGCCGGTCTTCTGCGGATCGCTGCGCGGGGCCGGGGACGAACTCCTGGACCTGCTGCGGCCGGTGGACGCTCTCGTCGTCACCGTGCTGGCCGCGGGCGGTGCGGTCGCCGCCGCCGCGAGCGCCGGGGGCGACGAGGACGCCTGGGACGCCGGGGCGCTCGCCGCCCTCGACGTGCCGGTGCTGCAGGCGCTGTGCCTGACCACGCCCCGGTCGGTGTGGGCGGACTCGGACGCCGGCCTGTCGCCGCTGGACGCCGCGATGCAGGTGGCGGTGCCCGAGTTCGACGGCAGGCTCGTCACGGTGCCGTTCTCGTTCAAGGAGGACGGGCCCGACGGCGTGCCGGTCTACGTCGCCGACCCCGAGCGGTGCGGCCGGGTGGCCGCGCTCGCGGTCGCGCACGCCCGGCTGCGCCACGTGCCGAACGCGGACAAGCGCCTGGCGATCGTGCTGTCGTCCTATCCCACACGGCACTCCCGGGTCGGCAACGCGGTCGGGCTCGACACCCCGGCCTCCGCCGTCGTGCTGCTGCGCGCCCTGCGCGCGGCCGGGTACGACGTGGGCGACGCGCCGGACGACGGCGACGCGCTGATCCACGCTCTGATCGCGGCGGGCGGCCACGACGTGGAGTGGCTCACCGAGGAGCAACTGGAGGCGGCCCCGGCCCGTGTGCCGCTGCGCGCCTACCAGGAGTGGTTCGCGGCGCTGCCCGGCGACCTGCGCGAGGCGGTGACCGCGCACTGGGGGCCGCCGCCCGGCTCCCTCTACGTGGACGGGAGCGACATCGTGCTGGCCGCGCTGCGGTTCGGCAACGTCATGCTCGCCATCCAGCCGCCCCGGGGGTTCGGCGAGAACCCGGTCGCCATCTACCACGACCCCGACCTGCCGCCGAGCCACCACTACCTCGCGGCGTACTGGTGGCTTGCCCGCGAGTTCGGCGCGCACGCGGTCGTCCACCTCGGCAAGCACGGCACGCTGGAGTGGCTGCCCGGCAAGGGGCTCGGGCTGTCGGCGTCCTGCGCGCCCGACGCCGCGCTCGGCGCGCTGCCGCTGGTCTACCCGTTCATCGTCAACGACCCCGGCGAGGGCACCCAGGCCAAGCGGCGGGCGCACGCGACCGTCGTCGACCACCTGATTCCGCCGATGGCCCGGGCCGACTCCTACGGCGACCTCGCCCGGCTGGAGCAGCTGCTGGACGAGCACGCCACCGTCGCCGCACTCGACCCGGCCAAGCTGCCGGCCGTACGGGCGCGGATCTGGACGCTCATCCAGGCCGCCCAGCTCCACCACGACCTGCACGTGGACGAGCGCCCCGGCGACGCGGAGTTCGACGACTTCCTGCTGCACGTCGACGGCTACCTGTGCGAGATCAAGGACGCCCAGATCCGCGACGGCCTGCACGTGCTGGGCCAGGTCCACACCGGGGAGGCCCGGGTGAACCTCGTGCTCGCCGTGCTGCGCGCCCGTCAGGTGTGGGCGGGCGCCGCCGGGGCCCTGCCCGGCCTGCGCGAGGCCCTGGGGCTCCACGACGACGGCACAGGCCTCCCCGGTGCGGCCGAGGTGGACGCGTTCGAGGCCGAGGCGCGGCGTCTTGTCCAGGCCATGGAGGATCACGGCTGGGACCCGGCGGCGGCCGACTCTGTCACGGACCTGCCGGAGGTCGCCCGGGTGCTGCGCTTCGCCGCGACCGAGGTCGTGCCCCGGCTCGACCGCACCACCGACGAGGTGGCGCACGTGCTGCACGCCCTGGACGGCGGATACGTGCCCGCCGGGCCGTCCGGGTCGCCCACGCGCGGGCTGGTCAACGTGCTGCCCACCGGGCGCAACTTCTACTCCGTGGACCCCAAGGCGATCCCGTCGCGGCTGGCCTGGGAGACCGGCGCGGCGCTCGCGGCCTCCCTGGTCGAGCGCTACCGCGCCGACACCGGCGAGTGGCCGCGCACGGTCGGGCTCACGGTCTGGGGCACCAGCGCGATGCGCACCCAGGGCGACGACATCGCCGAGATCATGGCGCTGCTCGGCGTGCGCCCTGAGTGGGACGACGCCTCCCGCCGGGTGACCGGCTTCGAGGTCATGACGGCCGAGGAGCTGGGCCGCCCCCGGGTGGACGTGGTCGTGCGCATCAGCGGCTTCTTCCGCGACGCGTTCCCGCACGTCGTGGCGCTGCTCGACGAGGCCGTCCGTACGGTCGCGGGGCTGGACGAGCCGGCCGAGGTCAACCCGCTGCGCGCGCACGTGCACGCCGACCTCGCCCGGCACGGCGACGAGCGTCGCGCCACCAGCCGCGTCTTCGGCTCCAAACCCGGCGCGTACGGCGCGGGCCTGCTGCCGCTCATCGACGCCCGCAACTGGCGGGACGACGCCGACCTCGCCGAGGTGTACGCGGTGTGGGGCGGCTACGCGTACGGCAAGGGCCTGGACGGCCGGGAGGCCCGCCCGGACATGGAGGCGGCGTTCCGGCGCATCGACGTGGCGGCCAAGAACCAGGACAACCGCGAGCACGACATCGCCGACTCCGACGACTACTTCCAGTACCACGGCGGGATGGTGGCGATGGTCCGCCACCTCACCGGCAGGTCCCCGGCGGCGTACGTGGGCGACTCGCACGTCCCCGACGCGGTGCGCACGCGGACACTGGGCGAGGAGACGCGGCGGGTCTTCCGGTCGCGGGTGGTCAACCCGCGCTGGATCGCGGCGATGCGGCGCCACGGCTACAAGGGCGCGTTCGAGATGGCGGCCACGGTGGACTATCTGTTCGGGTTCGACGCCACGGCCGGGGTGGTGGACGACTGGATGTACGAGTCGCTCGCCGCCTCCTACGTCTTCGACCCCGAGGTGCGGGAGTTCATGCGCGCGGCCAACCCCTGGGCGCTGCGCGGCATCGCGGAACGGCTGCTGGAGGCGGCCGACCGGGGCCTGTGGGCCGAGCCGTCGCCGGAGACCCTCGACGGCCTGCGGGGGACGTACCTGGAGATGGAAGGCGACCTGGAGGCGGGCGAATGACCATCAGGTATCCGTTCAGCGCGGTCGTCGGGCACGACGACCTCAAGCTGGCGCTGCTGCTCAACGCGGTGTCGCCCGCTGTCGGCGGCGTGCTCGTGCGGGGCGAGAAGGGCACGGCGAAGTCGACCGTGGTGCGGTCGCTCGCGGCCCTGCTGCCGCGGGTGCCGGTGGTGGCGGGCTGCCGGTTCTCCTGCGACCCCGCCGCGCCCGACCCGTCGTGTCCGGACGGTCCACACGAGAGCGGGCTTTCCCCGCAGACCCGCCCGGCCCGGCTGGTCGAACTCCCGGTGGGCGCGTCGGAGGACCGCGTGGCCGGGTCGCTCGATCTGGAGCGGGCGCTGACCGAGGGCGTCAAGGCGTTCGAGCCGGGCCTGCTGGCGGCGGCCCACCGGGGCGTGCTGTACGTCGACGAGGTCAACCTGCTCCACGACCACCTGGTGGACCTGCTGCTCGACGCGGCGGCGATGGGCGTGGCCCACGTGGAGCGCGAGGGCGTGTCGGTCCGCCACGCCGCCCGCTTCCTGCTGGTCGGCACGATGAACCCCGAGGAGGGCGAGCTCCGCCCGCAGTTGCTCGACCGTTTCGGCCTGGCCGTCGAGGTGCGCGCCTCCCGCGACCCGGCCGAGCGGGCGGAGGTGGTGCGCCGCCGCCTCGCCTTCGACGCCGATCCGGCCGGCTTCACCGCCGCGTACGCCGGCGGCGAGCGCGACCTGGCCCGGCGGATCGCGGCGGCGCGCGAGCGGCTGCCCGGGGTGGCGCTCCCCGACGCCGCGCTGCGGGGGATCACGGCGGTGTGCGCGGCCTTCGACGTCGAGGGGATGCGAGCCGACCTCGTGATGGCGCGTACGGCGGTCGCCCTGGCCGCCTGGGAGGGCAGGGACGAGGTCACCTCCGGCGACGTCCGTACGGCCGCCCGCCTGGCGCTCCCCCACCGGCGCCGCCGCGACCCGTTCGACGACCCCCTTGACGACCGGGGCCACGGCCTCGACGAGGAACGGCTGGAACAAGCACTGTCGGAAGCGGACGACGGCCCCCACGACGATGGCCCCGACGACGGCCCGGGCGGTGGGGGCGGTTCCGGCGGGGGCGACCCCACGGACGCGCCGCCCGGCGAGGGCGGCGGGACCGGAGGCCAGGCGCCTGCGTCTCCGACGGCCCCCTACCGGACCCGGCTCCTCGCACCGGAGGCGGTCGGCCGGGGCGGGCCCGCCGGACGGCGCGGGCGCACGACGGGCGAGTCCGGGCGCACCGTCGGCGCCCGCCCACCGGCCGGGCGGCTGCGCCGGCTCAACCTCCCGGCGACGCTGGCCGCCGCCGCGCCCCACCAGCGTGGGCGCGGCCGCTCCGGCTCCGGCCTGGTGCTGCGCCGCGAGGACCTGCGCGAGGCCGTACGCGAGGGCCGCGAGTCGAACCTCGTGCTGTTCTGCGTGGACGCCAGCGGCTCGATGGCCGCGCGGGCGCGGATGCGCGCGGTGAAGGGCGCCGTGCTGTCCCTGCTGCTGGACGCCTACCAGCGCCGCGACAAGGTCGGGCTGGTGACCTTCCGGGGCGAGGAGGCGACGGTCGCGCTGCCGCCGACCTCCAGCGTCGAGCTGGCCTCCGACCGGCTGGCCCGCCTGGCCACCGGCGGGCGCACCCCGCTGGCCGCCGGGCTGCGCCGGGCTGAGCGGGTGCTGGCCGCCGAGCGGCTGCGCGACCCCCGCCGCCGCCCGCTGCTCGTGGTCGTCACCGACGGGCGGCACACCGCCGGTCCCGACCCTGTTGTCACGGCCCGGCGGCTCGCGGGGGTCGCGAGCGTCGTCGTCGACTGCGAGCACGGCCCCGTACGGCTCGGCCTGGCCGGGCGGCTGGCCGCCGCGCTCGGCGGGACACCGATCCGCCTCGAGGAGCTGGCGGCCGATCACCTGGCCGCGGTCGTGCGTGACGTCAGGAGGGTGGCGTAGATGCCGCAGGGCAGGCCGGCGAGCGTGCCGGACGACGGGCTGACCACGCGTGAGCGGCGCAACCGCCCGCTGGTCATCGTGCACACCGGGGAGATGAAGGGGAAGTCGACGGCCGCCTTCGGCCTGGCGCTGCGCGCCTGGAACCAGGGCTGGCCCGTCGGGGTGTTCCAGTTCGTCAAGAGCGCCAAGTGGCGGGTCGGCGAGGAGGCCGCGCTGCGCGCCCTCGGGCGGCTCCACGAGCAGACCGGCGAGGGCGGCCCGGTGACCTGGCACAAGATGGGCGAGGGCTGGTCGTGGATCCAGCGGCCCGGCACCGAGGCCGACCACGCCGCCGACGCCCGCGAGGGCTGGGCGCAGGTCAGGCGCGACCTCGCCGCCCAGACCTACGGCCTGTACGTCCTGGACGAGTTCACCTACCCCATGAAGTGGGGCTGGGTCGACGTGGACGACGTGGTCGAGACCCTGCGCGCGCGGCCCGGCCGCCAGCACGTGGTGATCACCGGCAGGGACGCCGATCCCCGCCTGGTCGAGGCCGCCGATCTCGTGGTCGAGATGACCAAGGTCAAGCACCCGATGGACGCGGGGCAGAAGGGCCAGAGGGGCATCGAATGGTGACGCTCGAATGGTGACGATCCCTCGCCTGGTCGTCGCGGCCCCCGCCTCGGGCGCGGGTAAGACCACCGTGGCGACCGGGCTGATGGCGGCGCTGACCGCGCGCGGCCTGGCCGTCTCGCCGCACAAGGCGGGACCCGACTACATCGACCCCGGCTATCACGCGCTCGCCACCGGGCGTCCCGGCCGCAACCTCGACGCGTTCCTCGTCGGCGAGGACCTGATCGCCCCGCTGTTCGCGCATGGCGCGCGCGGCGCGGACATCGCGATCGTCGAAGGCGTGATGGGGCTGTTCGATGGGCGTGGCCCCACGTCCGAGGCGTCCACCGCGCACGTCGCCCGCCTGCTGGACGCCCCGGTGCTGCTCGTGGTGGACGCCTCGTCCCAGGCGGCCTCCGTCGCGGCCCTCGTGCACGGCTTCGCCACCTTCGACCGGTCCGTACGGATCGCCGGGGTGGTGCTCAACCGGGTGGGCTCGGCCCGCCACGAGGAGATCCTCCGCGAGGCGCTGCGGCCCCTGGGCGTTCCGGTGGCCGGGGCGCTGCCGCGTGACGCGGCCGTCCACGTGCCGTCGCGGCACCTCGGGCTGGTGCCCGCCGCCGAACGCGACGCGGAGGCGCGGCGGGCCGTCGCCGCCCTCGGGGCCCTGGTCGGACGGCACTGCGACCTCGACCTGATCCTGCGCCTCGCGTCGTCCGCGCCCTGTCTCCCGGCCGCGCCCTGGTCGGCCGCCGATGCGGTGGGAATCCCGGTTTCCGGGCGGCCCGTGGTCGCGGTGGCCGCCGGTGCGGCGTTCACGTTCTCCTACGCCGAGACGGTCGAACTGCTGGCCGCGGCCGGGGCCGAGGTGGCCCATGTCGACCCGCTGCGCGACGAGGCGCTGCCCCCGGGCACCCGGGGCCTGGTGATCGGCGGCGGTTTTCCCGAGGTCCACGCCGCCGACCTGGCCGCCAACGCGCCGCTGCGGGAACAGGTCGCTCAACTCGCCGCCCGCGGCCTGCCGATCACGGCCGAGTGCGCCGGGCTGCTCTACCTGGCCGCCTCGCTCGACGGCGCGCCGATGTGCGGCGTGCTGCCGGTGGAGGCGCGGATGACCGGGAAGCTGACGCTCGGCTACCGCGAGGCCGTACGGCCCGACGGCACCGTCGTACGCGCTCACGAGTTCCACCGCACGGCCTGCTCCCCGCCTGCGGGCGAGTCCCCGGCGTACGTGCTGCCGAGGCGGGAGGGGTTCGCGTACGGCGGGGTGCACGCCTCCTACCTCCACCCCCACTGGGCGGGCACGCCGCGCCTGGCCCGCGACCTCGTAGCGGCGGCTGCCGCATGAGGCCGGTCCTGACCGGGGTGGGCGTCGGACCCGGCGACCCCGACCTGGTGACGGTGAAGGCCGTGCGTGTGCTGCGCGAGGCCGACGTCGTGGTGGTGCCGGTGGCCGACACCGGCGAGGAGGGCCGCGCCGAGCGCATCGTCCGGGCACACACCGGCCGCGAGGTGACCCGCCTGGTGTTCGCGCTCAGCGATCCGCCGGGCAGCGGTCCGCGCCGCGACGATGCGTGGGACGCGGCGGGCGCGGCCGTCGCCGCCTCCTACGCCCGCGGCGCGCGGACGGTCGCGTTCGCGACGATCGGCGACCCCAACGTCTACAGCACCTTCACCTACCTGGCCGAGACCGTGCGCGGGCTCGTGCCGGAGGTGGAGGTCCGCACGGTGCCGGGTGTCACCGCCATGCAGGCGCTCGCCGCGAGCAGCGGGACCGTCCTGGTCGAGGGCCGCGAGTCGCTCGCGCTGATGCCGCTGACGGCGGGGCTGGACGCCCTGCGTGGAGCGCTCGACGCCCACGACACCGTCGTCGCCTACAAGGGAGGACGCATGCTGCCGCGGGTGCTGGCCGCCGTCCGCGAGTCCGGCCGGCTGGCCGGCGCGGTGTACGGGGCGTCGCTCGGGCTGCCGGAGGAGGACGTGCGGCCCGCCGCCGGGCTCGACCCGGCCGAGGCCGGGCCGTACCTGTCCGCCCTGCTGGTGACCCGGGAGCGTACGGGCCGGGGAGGCAGGCTGTGAGCGGCCCTGTCACCGGCAGGGTGGCCTTCGTGGGGGCGGGCCCCGGCGCGCCCGACCTGCTCACGCTCCGCGGAGCGGCGGCCATCGCGGCGGCCGACGTCGTGGTCTGGGCCTCCAGCCTGGTCCATCCCGGCGTGCTCGACCACGCCCGCGACGGCGCCCGGGTGGTCGACTCGGCCGCGGTGCCTCTGGAGGAGGTCGTCGCCCTGTACGAGGAGGCGGCCCGCGACGGGCTGCGCGTGGCCCGCGTGCACTCCGGCGACCCGGCCCTGTGGGGAGCCGTCCAGGAACAGCTCGACCGGTGCGCGGCGCTCGGCCTGGAGACCGAGGTCGTTCCGGGGGTCTCCAGCTTCACCGCCGTCGCCGCCGCCGTACGGCGGGAGCTGACCGTGCCCGAGGTCGCGCAGTCGGTCGTGCTCACCCGGCTGGAGGGCGGCAAGACGCCCATGCCCGAGGGCGAGACCGTGCGGGAGTTCGCCGCGCACGGCACGACGATGGCGCTGTTCCTGTCGGCGGCCCGTGCGGGCCGGTTGCAGGAGGAACTGCTGGCGGGCGGCTATCCGCCCGAGACGCCCTGCGTGGTCGGCTACCGGGTCACCTGGGAGGACGAGCTGGTGCTGCGCTGCCGCCTTGACGAGCTCGCGGCCACCGTGCGCGCCCACCGGCTGTGGAAGCACACGCTGGTGCTGGTCGGGCCCGCGCTGGAGGCCCACGGAACGCGCTCGCACCTCTACCATCCGGGCCATTTCCACGGCCACCGGCGCTCCGACCCGGCGGCCCGGCGCGAGCTGCGGGGGTCGAGGTGAGCGACACGCCCGAGCCGCGCCGGCCAGAACTCCGCGAGCCGGACCTGCCGCGCACGATGCGGGTGCGCAAGCGGGCGCTGCGCACCGGATGGACGACGGGCACCTGCGGGGCCGCCGCCGCCAAGGCCGCCAGCATCGCGCTCGCGCACGGCGACACCCCGGCGACGGTGGACACGCCGCTGCCGGGCGGCGGCCGGGTCACGCTGCCGGTCGACTCCTACGACGTGGGGGACGTCAAGGCCACGGCCGTCGTCGTCAAGGACGCGGGGGACGACCCCGACGTGACCCACGGCGCGCACCTGACCGCGACGGTGTCCTGGCGGCCCGAGGCCGGCATCGAACTGGACGGCGGCGTCGGCGTGGGCGTGGTCACCCGTCCGGGCCTCGGCCTGGAGGTCGGCGGCCCGGCCATCAACCCGGTCCCCCGGGCGCAGATCACCCAGGCCGTCGGCGAGGTCGTCGACCTGGGACGGCGTGGCGTCCGCGTGGTCATCAGCGTGCCCGAGGGCGAGCGGATCGCCCGCAAGACCACCAACGCCAGGCTCGGCATCCTCGGCGGCATCTCCATCCTCGGCACCACCGGGGTCGTGCGGCCGTTCTCCACCGAGGCGTGGCGCTCCTCGGTCGTGCAGGCGATCGACGTGATGGCGGCGCAGGGCGAGCGCACGCTGGTGCTGTCCACGGGCGGGCGCACCGACCGGGCCGCCATGCGGCTGCGGCCCGACCTGCCCGACGTCTGCTTCGTCGAGGTCGGCGACTTCACCGGGGCCGCGCTGCGCCGGGCCGCCGACGCGGGCCTGACCGACGTGCTGTTCGTCGGCATGGCCGGCAAGCTGACCAAGCTCGCGGCCGGCGTGCTCATGACCCACTACACCCGCTCGAAGATCGACAAGGACCTGCTGGCCCGGGTGACCCGCGAGGCCGGCGGCGACGAGGCCCTGACCGGGCGGGTCGCCGAGGCGAACACCGCCCGCCACGCCTACGAGCTGTGGGAGGCGGCCGGGCTGCTCGAACCCGCCGGGCGCGTGCTGTGCGCGCGAGTCAAGGACGTGCTGGAGCGGTTCTGCGACGGCGCGCTCACCGCGTCGGTGGTCATGGTCGATCCGGACGGCCACGCTCCGGTCGCCTCCAGCGAGGAGGCAGGCCGGTGGTGACGGTCATCGGAGTCGACGGCCGGCCCCTCGCCCCCTGGGCCGCCGCGCGGCTCGCCGAGGCGACGCTGGTCGTGGGCGCCGCCCGCCATCTCGACGCGCTCCCCGTCCCCCAGCGGGCACACCGCGTGGTGCTGGGAGACGTGACGGCGGGCGTACGGGCCCTGAAGTCCCACGACGGCACCGCCGCCGTGCTCGCCTCGGGCGACCCCGGGTTCTTCGGCGTCGTCCGCCTGCTGCGCGAGCACGGCCTGGACGTCGAGGTCGCGCCGGCCGTCTCCTCGGTCGCGGCGGCCTTCGGCCTGGCCGGGCTGAACTGGGACGACGCCGTCGTGGTGAGCGCACACGGGCGCGACCCGCGCCGGGCCGTCAACGCCTGCCGGGCGCTGGCGAAGGTCGCCGTGCTCACCGCTCCAGGCGCGGGACCCGCCGAGATCGGCGCGGCGCTGCGCGGCTGGCCACGCCGTCTCCTCGTCGCCGAACGCCTCGGCAGCACCGACGGGCGGGTGACCGAGTGCACCCCAGAGGAGGCCGCCGGACGGGAGTGGGGCGACCCCAACGTGGTGCTGTCCCTCACCCGGGCTCCCTCCCCGCGCGGCTGGGCCGCGCCGCCGCGCCTGACTCCCGCGCGGTGGGGCCTGCCGGAGGAAGGCTTCGAGCACCGAGACGGCATGATCAGCAAGGCGGAGGTGCGGGCGCTCGCCCTCGCGCACCTCGGTCCCGGCGTGGGCGACCTGGTCTGGGACCTCGGCTGCGGCAGCGGCTCCGTGGCGGTCGAGGCGGCCCGGTTCGGCGCCGCCGTCGTGGCCGTCGACCGCGACCCCGGCCAGTGCGACCGTACGCGCCGCAACGCCGCGGCGTACGGCGTCGAGGTGCGGGTGGTGCACGGCGAGGCCCCCGAGTGCCTGGCCGCGCTTGCCGCCCCGGACGCCGTGTTCGTGGGCGGGGGCGGCGCCGGCGTGGTGAGCCACGTGGCCCGTCTCGGCGCGCGGACCGTGGTCGCCGCGCTCGCCGCCGTCGACCGGGTGCCCGGCGTGCGCGACGCGCTGCGCGCCGCGGCCTACGACGTGGGCGGCGTGTCGCTGGCGGCGAGCAGGTTCGCCGGCCTGCCCGGCGGCGCCACGCGGCTCGCGGCGGCCAATCCGGTCTTTCTCGTGTGGGGGCATCGATGACGGTTACCGGACTGATCACCGCGACCAAGGCCGGCCGGGCCGCAGCGGGCCGGCTGGAGCAGGCGTGGCCGGAGACCAGGTGGTATCCGGTGGCCGACCTGGCGCGGGCCTGGCGTGAGTGCGACCGCATCGTGTGCTTCCTCGCTGTCGGCGCGGCCGTACGGCTGCTCGCGCCGCTGCTGCGCGGCAAGCACGACGACCCCGGGGTGGTCTGCGTGGACGAGGCCGGCCGCTTCGCGGTGGCCCTGACCGGCGGCCACGAGGGGGGCGCCAACCGGCTCGCCCACGAGGTGGCCGGCGCGCTCGGCGCGACACCGGTCGTCACCACCGCGACCGACGCCACCGGGACGGGCGCACTCGACACGCTCGGCCTGCCGGTCGAGGGCGACGTCGCGGCCGTGACCCGGGCCATGCTCGACGGCGACGAGGTGACGCTCACCGCGGACGCCACCTGGCCGCTGCCGCCGCTGCCCGTCACCGCCTCGGACACGCCACGTCCGCCCTGCGTGGTCGTCACCGACCGGATGGCGGATCTGCCGCGCCCGGCCGTCCTCGTCCGGCCGCCGAGCCTCGTCGTCGGCGTCGGCGCGAGCCGGGGCGTCGCCTCCGACGAGGTCCTCGCGCTGATCCACGACGTGCTGGCGGAGGCCGGGCTGTCACCCCGCTCGGTCGCACGCCTCGCCACCGCCGACGTGAAGGCGGACGAGGCCGGGATCGTGGCGGCCGCCCGCGCGCTCGGCGTGCCGCTCGTCACCCACCCCGCGGAACGGCTCGCCCGCATCGAGGTGCCGCACCCGAGCGAGGTCGTCCGCCAGGCGGTCGGCACCCCCAGCGTGGCCGAGGCCGCCGCGCTGGCGGACGGCGGGGACCTGCTCGTGCCCAAACGCAGATCGGCGATGGCGACCGCGGCCGTCGCCCGGCTGCGGCCACGCGGCAGGCTGGCGATCGTCGGCCTCGGCCCCGGCGCCCGCGACCTGATGACCCCCCGCGCCGTCGCCGAGGTGCGCCGCTGCGGCTACCTGGTCGGGCTCGACCAGTACGTCGACCAGATCCGCGACCTGCTGCGCCCGGGCACCCGCGTGATCGAGTCGGGCCTCGGCGCGGAGGAGGAACGCGCCCGCACCGCCGTACGGCTGGCCCGCGAGGGCCACGCGGTCGCGCTCGTCGGCAGCGGCGACGCGGGCGTCTACGCGATGGCCGCGCCGGCCCTGCAGTTCGCCGGCACGGAGTTTGCCGGCACGGAGTTTGCCGACGGGACCTTCGACGTCGTCGGCGTGCCGGGGGTGACGGCCATGCTCGCCGCCGGTGCGCTGCTCGGCGCGCCGCTCGGCCACGACCACTGCGCGATCAGCCTGTCCGACCTGCACACGCCGTGGGAGGTGATCGAGCGGCGGGTGCGGGCCGCGGCCGACGCCGATCTCGTGGTGGCCTTCTACAACCCCCGCTCGCGCGGCCGGGACTGGCAGCTTCCCCGGGCGCTGGAGATCCTCGGCGAGCGGCGTGGGCCCGAAACGCCGGTAGGCGTGGTGACCGACGCGAGCCGGCCCGGGGAGAGCGTCGCGCTGACCACGCTCGGCGGGCTGGAGGTGTCCACCGTGACCATGCGCAGCCTGGTCATCGTGGGCGCCACCTCCAGCAGGGTCGTGGCGGGCCGCTTCGTGACGCCGAGGGGGTACGCGTGGCAGCCCGCACCCATTTGACCGCTTTGACCGCTTTGACCGCCTACGTGGTGACCGGGGCGTGCGCGGGCTGCGGCGCCTGCCTGCTCACCTGTCCGGAGCACGCCATCCGGCCCGGCCAGGACGGCGCCCTCGTCGTGCTCGATTCACGGTGCACGCGCTGCGGCGAGTGCGCCGAGGTGTGCCCCGTCGACGCCGTACTGGAGGTGCGGGAGTGAGTGCCGGCGCGTACGGAGCCTGGACGGCCCGTGAACGGGCCAGGATCGGCGGCATCGTCGCCGTGGTGGCCGCCCTGCACATCGCGGGGTGGGCGCTGTACCTGTACTACGCGAACGGCCTGGCCGGGGCGGGGGCGTTCGCGGGCGCCGGGTCGCTCGCCTACAGCCTCGGCATCCGGCACGCGTTCGACGCCGACCACATCGCCGCGATCGACGACACCACCCGGCTGATGATGCAGCGGGGCCGCCGCCCGGTCGGCGTCGGCTTCTTCTTCGCGCTGGGCCACTCGACGGTCGTCCTGGTGCTCGCGATGGTCGTCGCGGCCGCTGCCGGAGCGGCGGCGGCCTCCGGGGAGGGCGTCGAGGAGTTCCGGCACGTCGGCGGTGTGGTGTCGCAGGTGGTCGCCATGTCGTTCCTGCTGCTCGTCGCCGTGCTCAACGCCCTCGTCCTGGCCGGAGTGATCGGCCTGTGGCGACGGATGACCCGGGGCGACCTCGACCGGGACGAACTGGAGGTGCTGCTGCTCAACCGGGGACTGCTCAACCGCGTGCTCGGCCGCCGGGCGCGCGGGCTGATCCGGTCGTCGTGGCACATGTACCCGGTCGGCATCCTGTTCGGGCTCGGCCTGGAGACCGCCAGCGAGGTCACGCTGCTCGCGCTGTCGGCCGGGACGGCGGCGCAGGGCGGGCTGCCCGCCCTCGCCGTGCTGACGCTGCCCCTGCTGTTCGCGGCCGGGATGACCGCCTGCGACACCGCCGACAGCCTGCTGATGTCGCGCGCCTACTCCTGGGCGCACCGCAGCCCCGCCCGGCGTCTGTACTACAACGCGGCGACGACCGGGATGACCGTCGTCGTGGCCGCCTTCATCGCGAGCGTCTACCTCGCCGGACTCCTTGGCGGGCTCCTCGGCGGGCCGCTCGCGGCGTACGGGTCGCTCGCCGAGCATTTCGAGGTGCTCGGCTACGTCATCGTCGGCGCGTTCGCCGCCGTCTGGGCGGGCGCCGCCATCGTGTGGCGGCTGTCCGGGCTCGGCAGGAGGTATGCGGAGTGAGAAGGACGGTCCATCCCATCGAGGTGCGGTCGTACGAGATCCTGCGCTCCCGGGTCGACACCAGCGGGCTGCCGCCGCTGACCCGGGCCGTGACCGAGCGGGTGATCCACGCGAGCGCCGACCTCGACTACCTGACCGACCTGGTGGTCTCGGCAGAGGAGGACCTGCGGCGGGCCGCCGAGGCCCTGCGCGCCGGGACCCCCGTGGTCACCGACGTCGAGATGGTCGCCGCGGGCATCACCGCCGTCACGCCCGTCTGCCACGTCCGCCGGGCCGCCGCGCGCGACGGCCTGACCCGCAGCGCCGCCGCCGTCCGCCTGGCGTACGACGAGGTGGGGCCGGGGGCGGTGTGGGCCGTCGGCAACGCCCCGACCGCGCTGGAGGAGATCCTGCGCCTCGGCGTCCGCCCCGCGCTCGTCGTCGGCCTGCCGGTCGGGTTCGTCGGCGCGGCCGAGAGCAAGGCGGCGCTGCGCGCGTCGGGACTGCCCGCGGTCAGCAACCGCGGTGAGAAGGGCGGCTCGGCGGTCGCCGCCGCCGCCGTCAACGCGCTGCTCTACTGCGCTCTGGAAAACACGGAGGGTTCACTATGACCGGCTCGCCGGCGCTGCTCCTTGTCGGCCACGGCACGCGGGACGCGGCCGGCGTCCGCGACTTCCACCTTCTGGTCGAGGAGGTGGCCGCCCGCGCCCCCGTCCCGGTGGCCGGCGGGTTCATCGAACTGTCCCGCCCGCCCCTGCGCGAGGCGGTCGCGGCCCTGACCGGGGCCGGGCACACCAGACTCGGCGTTGTCCCGCTCGTGCTGGTCGCGGCCGGGCACGCCAAGGGCGACGTGCCCGCGGCGCTGCGCCGGGAGGCACTGCGGCACCCCGGCCTCGGCTACGCGTACGGCAGGCCGCTCGGTCCGCACCCCACCCTGCTCCAGCTGCTGGACGAGCGGCTGGACGCCGTGCTCGACCCGTCCGAGCGCGCGGAGACGACCGTCGTACTCGTCGGCCGCGGCTCCTCCGACCCCGACGCGAACGCCGAGCACGTCAAGGTGGCCCGGCTGCTGTGGGAGGGGCGTGACCTGGCCGGGGTCGAGCCCGCGTTCATCAGCCTGGCCGATCCCGGCGTGCCGGCCGCGCTGCACCGGGCCCGGCTGCTCGGCGCCCGCCGGATCGTCGTCCTGCCGTACTTCCTGTTCAGCGGCGTGCTACCGGACCGCACCGTCGCGCAGGCGCGTGAGTGGGCCGCGGCGCATCCGGAGGTCGAGGTGCGCTGCGCCGGCGTCATCGGGCCCGCTCCCGCCCTGGCCGGCCTGGTGCTTGAGCGCTACCACGAGGCGCTGCGCGGCGACATCCGGATGAACTGCGACACCTGCCTCTACCGGGTGCCGCTGCCGGGCCACGAGCACCGGGTCGGCGCCGCCCAGCACCCGCACCACCACCCGGACGACCCCGCCCACGTGCACCTCTAGGGAATGCTTCGCAGAAGGACGCTGAGTGCCTGCCCGAGCGGGGCGTCGAAGGTCATCAACGCCTCGCCGTCGCCCCGGGTCGGCCCCCGGTTGATGATCGCGACGGGTATCGAGCGGGCGGCGGCGTGCCGGACGAACCGGTATCCGGACATGACGGTCAGCGAGGATCCCAGGACGAGCAGCAGACCGGCCCGCTCGGTCAGCGCGTAGCACTCCTCGACCCGTGACGGCGGCACGTTCTCGCCGAAGAACACCACGTCGGGCTTGAGCACGCCGCCGCAGCCCTCGCAGTCCACCGTACGGAACGTCTCGATCTCGTCCGCGGCCAGAACGGCGTCGCCGTCGGGGTTGATCATCTCCGAGCTGGCCTGCCAGCCGGGGTTGGCCGCGCGCAGCCGCCGGTCGAGCGCGTGCCGAGAGGTGCGGTGGCCGCAGGCCAGGCAGCGCACCCGGTGCAGGCTGCCGTGCAGTTCGACGACCCCCTGCGCGCCCGCCGCCTGGTGCAGGCCGTCCACGTTCTGCGTGATGATCCCGGCGATCAGGCCGCGGCGCTGCATTTCGGCGACCGCGCGGTGCCCGGCGTTGGGCGCGGCGTCCACGATGTGACGCCACCCAAGGTGGCTGCGCGCCCAGTAGCGCCTGCGGGCGGCGGCGCTGCTCACGAAGGTGTGATAGGTCATCGGCTCGGCCCTGCGCCTGCGGCCGGTCTCCCCGCGGTAGTCCGGGATTCCGGACTCGGTCGACAGGCCGGCCCCGCTGAGGACCACCACCTCGCCGTCGGCCACGAGATCGACCAGCATGCCCCACCGCTCGGCGGTCCCCGCGTCGCGCACCACAGTCACGCATCCATGGTGCCCGACGCCGCGCACATGTCAGCCCCGCCCCTCCCCCAGCCGTACGTCGAAGATGACTTCGACCTCGTCGCGCAGCTTCAGCGCGCCGAAGAACGCGGAGTAGGGACGGATGCCCCACTGGGACTGCACGACGGTGGCCCGGCCGCGCGCCCGCCCGTCCGCGAACGCACCGTCCAGCGTGACCGGCCGGGTGACGCCCACGATCGTCAGGCCGCCCTCGACGCGGAACGCCTCGGGATCGCCCTCGACGCGGGTCGACCGGAACGCGACCAGAGGGTGCTGATCCGCCTTGAGGACCTTGTCGCGCATGTTCTTCTCGATCTCGACACGGTCGGAGTCGGTGAGCGGCTTGACCCCGCCCGTGCCCTCCCGGACCCGCATCGAGGCCACCTCGGCCTCCACCGTCACCCGGCAGCCCGACGGGTCGTCCGGCGTCACCACCGCCTCGCCCCGCCACCGGGTGACCTCGATCGTCAGATCGTGCCCGGCCTTGGCGCCCAGCCCGGCGCGGCCGGTGAGGACCAGGAGCCGGCCGGACCTCGGCCCCAACGCGTACGTGCCCGCCTCGACGTCCATTTCGTGGGCATTCCCGCGGAACGGGCCATAGATGTCGGCAGCGGATGACATCGTGGTGATCCAATCGCCAGAAGGAGAAGGATCATGAGTGAGCAGGCGACGTTCACCGTGCGTCCCGTCGGCGTCGTGCGGTCCGTGCTGACCGATCGCGCCGAGGCGCCACGGCAGGGGCGAGAGGGGGCGCCGGACGCCTGGCTGAAGATCGACACAGCCGTGGCGGAGGCGCTCGACGGGGTGACGGCAGGCGACGAGGTACTGGTCCTCACCTGGTTCCACCAGGCCGACCGCGAAACCCTCCGGGTCCACCCGCGTGGGGAGACGAGCAACCCGTTGACCGGCGTGTTCGCCACCCGATCCCCGGACCGCCCCAACCCGATCGGCCTGCACCGGGTCACGGTCCTGGAGGCCGACCCGGCGCGGGGCTTGCGTGTGCATCCGTTTGAGGCCATCGACGGCACTCCTGTGATCGACGTCAAGCCCGTGCTGGACGCGGCTGAACGGTGACCATCTACCGCCCTCCTTTACATTGTAGATTTTCTTGAGGCTGCCCCTCCCCTACATCCGCAGCCTCCGGGCTCCTGGGGGTCGGTGGTAGGTGAAGGTCCAGCGGTCGGTGCCTTCCTTGCGGCGGGTGTAGCGGCCGGGGTGGCGGTAGCGGTCGCGGTTGTGGAACTGGCAGGCGGGGCCGAGCAGTTTCAGGTCGGTCAGGCCGCCGCTGCTCCAGTTGTCGGCGTGGTCGATCTGGCACATCGTGGCCGGGAGTGGGCAGCCGTCGATCCAGCAGGTGGCGTAGCGGGCGAAGATCGCCCGCCGTTGGGCGGGGGTAGCCAGGCGGACTTTGCGGCCCATGTCCAGCACCTGCCCGTCGGCGTCCATCACCAGCCGCACCAGGCTGCTGGTGCGGGCCAGGCGGTGCACGCCGGAGACCGGCAGCATCTGCCCGGTCGCCAGCAACAACCCCGGCGCTGTCCCCAGCAGCGCCCCCGACAGCGCCCCCTGCAGCGTCCCCGCCGCCCCCAGGAGCGCCTCCCGTGCCGCCCCCGCTGCCGATCCCGGTGACGCTCCCTGTGCCGTCCCCAGTGGCGACTGTCCACAGCGCAGGTCGCCGTGGTCCCCAGGCGTGCCCTGCCCATGCCGACAGTCCCCCGCAGGCTGATGCCCGGCGTGGGTGTGACGCACAGCCGCGTCCTCGGGAGGAGGATCCGGCTGCGCTGTGTGCGGAGGCGCTGCCTGCGGACGCGCGCCACCGCCCCGGGGAAACTCGGCGTCGGCCATCTGGTCAGGACACCCAGGGCCGGTGGCTTCCGCCTCACCAGCGACGGTGTCCTCCGCCTCGGCAAGGGCGCCGTCGTCCCCCGTCGCGGGGGCCCGGTTCTGCCCCTCGGCACGGGCGCAGTCCTCGCCCTTGACGGGTGCGGTGTCGCCGCCCTCGGCCGAGGCGGTGCTCACGGCGTCGCGCGGCCCGCGCCCACCGGCCCGCTGCTGACCGGCCCCGCAGCCGCCGGCCTCCTCACCGCAGGGGCCGGCGGCAGCAAGGGCGGCACTCTCAGCAGCGGCGTCCACAGCCGCACCGGCCCCGGCCTCTGCACCGGAACCGCCAGGGTCGTCGACGCTTCCGGTGTCGCGGAGGGCGCAGTCGCCAGTGTTTCGGGGGTCGTGAGGGGCGCTGGCACCGGCGTCCTCACTGGCACCGGGGTCGCCGGGGTCCTCGGTGTCGCCGGGGGCGCTGGTGTCGGTGTCGCTCGTGTCGTCGGCGTGGGTGCTGTCGGCGGGAGTGGCGTCCTCGGGATCGGCAGGGAGGGACTCGGCGTTGACCAGCACCAGAAGCTCGGCGGCGATCTTCTCCTCCAGCAGCGCGATCAGCGCGTCGGCCTGGCGGACCTGCAACGAACGGTCATCCCCCTCGGCCCTGGGTTTGGCGTAGGCGTCCAACAGGGCACGCAACCGGGCGGCCGCCTCACGGGGCAGGTAGAACTCCCCCTCCAGCCCACCCCCCTTGCCCGGGCGGACCCTCAAAAACCGCCGCCCGTAATCGGCCCGCTCATCACGCTCCTCCCCATCCGGGTCCAGCACCGCACGCAGATAACGCCCCGCCTTGGCCACCTCCGCCGGACCCGCCCTCCCCGCCAACTCCAGCAAAATCGGCTCAACCAACCCGGCCTGCTCATCAGTCAACCGCGCGGTGGCGGTGCAGATCGCCTCCACCACCCCCGCCGCCAGCGTCCCGGCGGCGAACGCCTCCCGCACCCCCGGCAGACGGGCCAGCTCCACCCCCAGGGTCAGCAGGCGCCCCGCCCCCGCCACACCCATCCCCCCGGCCGTACGCAGCCAACTACGGGTCGAGGCATGCCCATGCTGCTTGGCCTGCCCCGCCCGATGCACCCGCCCCACCCGCTCCGCAAGAGCACACGTGATCCGATCCCGCGCGAACATCAACTCCTCAGCCTCGGCCACACAGATCTCCGGCGAATCCGGCAAGGGCGCCAACGCCAGCGCCTGCGCCGACTCACGAAGAGAACCCACCAGCACCCACGACGACCGGCTCCGGCGATCACCCGCGCCAGCGGAATCCGCAGCGTCACCCCCAGCAGCACCGTCAGCAGCGCCGGCAGTGGCACTACCAGACCCGGCACTACCAGACCCGGCATCGGCTGAATCATCGCGTGGACTCTGCGAGCCCTCCATTCCAACGATCGGAAAAACACCAATGGCGCCATCGTCGCGAGCGAGCGAACCCTCGGACGACCACAACGGCGAATCGGCGATCAACCGATCCCACCAGTCGCCATCAGCGATATTCGAACGACGAGGGCGACCAGGATCGAAATCGAACAGATCCACCGCGCCCCCCTCAATGAATTCGAAATCTTGTTGCAATCTTTTCACCCAGCAGCCAGCCAAATCAACTGGCCATGGGGATTAGTTGGAGCGACAGGTGAACTCCCAAAAGGGGGAAAATGCTACATCCGGAGAATCGCCCCTAACGGTTCTCTCCGGCTCGTCGATTTATCGCTAATTCGCCAGTTCTGCCGCATAGGCGTGCTCATTTCGGAGCATCAGGGCCTTTCGGAATCAGCGATCGGCGTCGCGAGGCCGTACGACCGCGACGGGGCAGTGCGCGCGGTGCAGCACGGCATGGCTGACCGAGCCGATCAGCGCGCCGCGCACGCCGCCCAGCCCCCGGGAGCCCACGACCACGAGGTCGGCGACGAGCGAGGCCTCGGCCAGCGCCGGGACGGGGTGACCGCAGACCGCCGACTCGACGAGCGGGACGTCCGGGTGCTTGTCGCGCCACGGCGCGAGCCGCAGCCGCGCCGCCCGGCACTCGTTGTCGAAGATCTCCTCCAGCGCCGTTCCGTAGCCGACGGCGAAGGGCGAGAACATCGGCATCTCCCAGGCGTACACCGCGTGCACCCGCCCGTGCCGCGCCCGGGCCTCCTCGAAGGCGAAGTCCAGGGCCGCCTCCGAATGGGGTGATCCGTCGAAGCCGACGACGACCTCGTGGTAGCCGTCCCGGTGCGGTTTGCGCACCACCACGACAGGGACCTCCGCGTGACCGGCCAGGCCGAGACCGACGGACCCGAGGACCAGGCCGGAGAAGCCGCCCATCCCCCGGCTGCCGACCACGAGTGCGGCGGCACCGGCCGATTCGGCGCGCAGGGTCTCGACGACCGTCCCTTCGGCGAGATCCGTGGTCACCTCCAGGCCGGGGGCGACCTCGCGGGCGCGGGCGGCGGCCGCCGCGAGCACGCCCTCGCAGAACTCGCTGTAGGACTGGGCGAAGCCATCGACGGCGTGGAACGGGTACTCGTGCGCCCACGGCTCGCGCACATGGACGATCCTCAGGGTGGCTCCCCGGCGCCGCGCGTCGTCCGCCGCCCACTCCACCGCCGCCGTCGCGGGCTTCGATCCGTCGACGGCGACGACGATCTGTCCGGCCATGTACTTCTCCTCCTGTGCTCAAGCGATACGCGGACGCGCGGGGGTTGGTACTCCCGGGCCACCATCGCACCGTGTCCGCTGCCCACGGCACAGCTGACGAAAGTCCTCAAGCGCCGGGACTTCCGTACGGCGGTGGGACCTTCGACCCTGCCCGTGGGCCCGGTCCGGGGATGGGATGGAAGTCACGGGCCGCTTCCCCTGGCAGAAAGGCGGCGCCCCGCGACCGGAAGGGAGGCCGCCATGCACATGAAGGTGCAGGACGTCATGACCACGGACGTCGCGTCCGTCCACGCCGGCACGCCGTTCAGGGACATCGCCGAAGTGCTGATCGCCCGCGCCGTGGGCGCCGTCCCCGTCGTTGACGGGGACGGCCGTGTGCTCGGCGTCGTGTCCGAGGCCGACCTGCTGCACAAGGAGGAGTTCAGGGAGCAGTACTACCGCGAGGGCTACCGGCCGCCGCTGCGCGCGCGGCTGCGCGCCCGCCTCGGCCAGGAGGGCGCGGCGCGCTCCAAAGCCGCCGGCGAGACGGCCGCCGACCTGATGACCTCCCCCGCCGTCACCGTCACCGCCGGCACGACCACGGTCGCGGCGGCCCGCCTCATGGACGAGCACGGGGTCAAGCGGCTGCCCGTCGTGGACGCCGAGGGCCGGCTGCGGGGGATCGTCAGCCGCCACGACCTGCTCAAGACGTTCGTACGCGCCGACGGCGACATCGAGCGCGAGGTGCGCGTGGAGATCCTCGGCCGGAGCCTGTGGGCCGACACCTCCAGGGTGGGCGTCCACGTCCATCAGGGCGTGGTGACGCTCACGGGCCGGATGGACCGGCACAGTGCCGCGCGGATCGCCGTACGGATGACGCGCCGGGTCAGCGGAGTCGTCGACGTGGTGGACGAACTGCGGTGGGAGGAGGACGACTCCCCGGCGTGAGCGGCGGGCAAGGGGTTCAGGCCCTCGACAGCCTGATCACGTTCCAGGAGACCGGGGGCAGCACGATCCGGAGCGGGTCGTTCCGGTGATCGGTTATGGGGCGGGGCGTCACCCGATCGGGGTCGTCGGCGGTGTTGCGGGCGTAGACGTCCTCATGGGTGAGCGTCGTCGCCTCGGTGATCCGCACGGCCCCTCCACCTGCCCCCAGCGGCCCCGCGTCGAGCTCCAGCTCCACGGGTTCGCGCACCGACCGGTTCACCACGAACAGCGTCGTGTCCGCCTCGTCCTGGGTGGCGACCGCGTGGAGCACGGGCACCTCGCCGAACTCGGCCGTCTCGTACGACGGGCAGACGGGCTCGACCCGTACGACGTCGCCCCTGGCGTACCGTGCCGCCTGCGCGAACGGGTGGAAGGTGGTCTGCCGCCAGGCCCGGCCGCCCGGCTCGGTCATGATGGGCGCGATCACGTTCACGAGCTGGGCCAGGCAGGCCGCCGCGACCCGGTCGCTGTGCCGCAGCAGCGTGATGAGCAGGCCGCCGAGGGCCACGGCGTCCGCGAGGTGGTAGTGATCCTCCAGCAGCGGCGGCGCGACCGGCCAGTCCGGCGGGGGCGGCGCCGCCTGGAAACGGCTCATGTACCAGACGTTCCACTCGTCGAACGAGACGGAGATCCGCTTGCGGGAGCCGAGCCTGGCCCCCACCTGGTCGGCGGTGGAGACGACCGTGGAGATGAAGTGCTCCATGTCGGCCGCGCAGGCCAGGAATCCGCCGAGGTCGCCGTCCTTCTCCTCGTAGTAGGCGTGGCAGGAGATGTGGTCGACCAGGTCATAGGTTTCCTCCAGGACGGTCGCCTCCCAGGCGCCGAAGGTCGGCATGGAGGAGCCGGAGCTGCCGCAGGCCACCAGTTCGAGACCGGGGTCGACCATGCGCATGGCCCGGGCGGTCTCGGCGGCGAGCCTGCCGTACTCACGGGCGGTCTTGTGCCCGATCTGCCAGGGGCCGTCCATCTCGTTGCCCAGGCACCACATGCGGATGTCGTGCGGCTCCTTGGCGCCGTTGGCGATCCGCAGGTCCGACAGCGCGGTCCCGGACGGGATGTTGCAGTATTCGAGCAGGTCGACGGCTTCCTGGACGCCGCGGGTGCCGAGGTTGACCGCCATCATCGGCTCCAGGCCGGCCAGGCGGGTCCACCGGACGAACTCGTCGAGCCCGATCTCGTTGGTCTCGGTGCTGTGCCAGGCGAGGTCGAGCCGCCGGGGGCGCCGCTCGCGCGGGCCGACGCCGTCCTCCCAGCGGTAGCCGGAGACGAAGTTGCCGCCGGGGTAGCGCACGGTGGTCACGCCGAGCTCGCGGGTGAGCGCGAGCACGTCGCCGCGGAACCCCTCCTCGCCGGCCGTGGGATGGCCCGGCTCGTAGATGCCCGTGTAGACGCAGCGGCCGAGGTGCTCGACGAACGTGCCGAACGTGCGGCGCCGTACGGCGGCCACCCGGTGGGCGGGGTCGATGGTCAGCTGTGCCTGGAGCACGAGGGGATCTCCTTCACCGGGCAGGGGGCTCGCGGGCCGATTGTTAGCGCTCGCATCACCTCTGGTCAAGGTCGAGACCGTTCGCCCAGGTCATCTGCGGGCGGGATCGCTCCGGTGGCATGGGGTGGTTTTGATCTCCCGATGACCATGCCAATACGATGCCGCGCTGACGACACAGGCGATCTCGGGGGGTTGGACGATGAGGATCACGACTGCTCTGTGCGCGGCGGCGGCCGTGGTCGCCGCCGGCGCGACGGTGGGCGCCTCACCCGTCGCGGCGTCCGGCGCGAGCGCGCTGCCGCGCTGCCCGCTGGTGTTCGGGCACGGGGGTTACCCCGAGGGTGCGAACGGCTGGGCGAAGGACCAGATGCGCCAGCCCAACAACGTACGGGGGCTGAACGACCAGAAGTCCTGGGGAGCCGACGGCGTCGAGGCCGACGTCCAGCTCACCAAGGAAGGGACCAAGGCCGTGATGTGGCACAACAGCACCACTCACGGGCTGACCGGAAAGCAGCAGAAACTCACCGACATCTGGTGGACGTACGGCGCGGGGAACCTGGCCGGCCGCCGCGTCGTCCGTGGCCCGTACCGGGGCGAGCGCGTCTACTCGCTGCGGCAGTGGCTGGACCACGCGGGCTCCCTGGGGCTGGTCGCGCTCCTGGAGATCAAACCCGAGACCAAGCCCGTCCTCGCGAATCCAAAGTTCGCGGCGAAGGGATGGAAGGAGATCTCCGACCCGATCAGGGAACGCCAGGGAAAGCAGCGGATCATGGTCTACTCCACCGACCCCTGGATCCAGAGCGAGCTGGCCAAGCGTCACCCCGCCCTGCTGAAGGGATCCGCCGGCCGGTGGACCGACAGCGTCCACTGGACCGAGCCGGCTCCCTCGTGGAAGGGCAACGTGGCCCGGTGGCAGGCCGTGCTCGACCAGTCCCCGGGGAGCGTCATGACGAACTACCCCAAGGAATACCGCGCCTGGCTGCGGGGCAAGTGCCGTTAGGGAATGTCTGACATCCCGCCGGGCATGCTCTCAGTCAAGTGAACCTCTCGTGGCGGGAGCGAGCATCGTGACTGGCGGCGTGACAAACGGCCGGGCGGGCCGGGCCCGGTGGGCGCCCGCCGCGCTGGCCGCGCTCGGCCTGCTGGCGGGCGCGTGCGGAAACGGCCCAGGGACCGCTACAGGGACCGGTACAGGGACCGGTACAGCGGGCACTCCCATCCCCGCCGTCCCGGCGTCGGCCTCTCCCTCCGCGGGCTCTCTCGTGGCGGGCCGCTACCAGCCGCTGTGGCCGTTCGCCGACGAGAAGCAGGTGCGCGACTGGCAGGAGAGCTACCGCTCGGGCGGCCACCAGCCCTGGCACCTGGACGCGGAACGGACCGCGCTCGCCTTCACCCAGGGATTCCTGGGCTTCGGAGGTGTCGACCAGGTGGTCAAGCGTACGGTGACCGGCGCGGACGCCCGCGTCTCCGTCGGCATCCGCGGCGAGGGCGGGGGACGGCCCGGCATCGCCGCCGTCATCCACCTGGTCAGGTTCGGCACCGGGCCGGACGCCCCGTGGGAGGTGGTGGGCACCGACGACACCACCTTCTCCCTCACCACTCCCCGGTACGGCGCCCTCGTGTCCTCGCCCGTCAAGGTGGGCGGCAGGATCACCGGAGTGGACGAGAGCATCCGGGTGCGGGTGCGCGCGACCGGGAGCGCCGGCCCCCTTGGCGAGCGCTGCTGCGTGTCCGCCGGAGGGGACGACGCCCCCTGGTCCGCCACCGTGACCTTCCGCGCGGCCCCGGGCCGGACGCTCACCCTCGTCGCGAGCACCGGCGGCCACGTGGCCGAAGTCGAACGCTTCACCGTCACCGGCGTCCGGGTCGCCCAGTAGGTTCACACCGTCGATCTACCGGCGGTCTGCCGTCAGTGGCCCCGGCGGATCCACTCGTCGAGGTGCGGCAGCTCCGCGCCGATCGTCGTGCTGTCACCGTGGCCGGTGTGGACGACGGTCTCGGGCGGCAGGACGAGCAGGCGGTCGCGGATCGAGTCGATGATCACGCCGAAGTCGGAGAACGAGCGCCCGGTCGCGCCGGGGCCGCCCTGGAACAGGGTGTCGCCGGTGAAGACGACGCCGAGGCCGGGCGCGTGGAAGCAGCAGGCGCCGGGAGCGTGCCCGGGGGTGTGGAGCACTTCGAGGCGGGTTCCGGCGACCTCGATGACCTGCCCGTCGGACAGCGTGCCGCCGGGCTCGCGATCGGGGTGGGTGAGCCGCCAGACCGGCAGGTCGGCCGGGTGCAGCAGGACGGGCGCCCCGGTGGCCTCCGACAGCTCCGGCGCGACCCTGACGTGGTCGTCGTGGGCGTGGGTGGCGAGGATGGCCAGGACACGCCGGCCCGCGATCACGTCCGTGATCGCCTTGACGTCGTGGGGCGCGTCGAACACCACGCACTCGGCGTCGTCGCCGAGCACCCACACGTTGTTGTCGACGTCGAAGGTCTGGCCGTCCAGGCTGAAGGTGCCCGACGTGACGGCATGGTCGATACGGGCACTCACTTGAAGATCACCACCGTGCGGAACATGCCCCCCATTGTGCATGACCGGGATCACGGCCCCTGCCGCTGGTCCTCGGCGGTCCGGGAGGGCTTGGGCGGCAGCACCGGCTCCAGGCGGAACATCCCGGCCGACACCTCCTCGTGCCGGGGCGAGGCCCCCCGCCTGCCCGCGACCGCCACGAGCACGTCGGTCACGGTGACGAGACCCTGGAGGATGCCGGAGTTCCCGATGACCGGGACGACGTCCACCCCCGACTCCAGCATGACGTCCGCCACGGCGGGGAGCGAAGCGTCGGGCGGCACGTGCGGGCACCTCCGCCCGCCCAGCAACTGCCGCACCTGGCTGCTCGACTGCTCCGCGGGGCCGCCGGACCAGTGGGCCGCGATGTCCTCCCGCGTGAGCACGCCGATGATGCGGGAAGCCGAGTCCACCACGGGCAGGTGGTGCATCGACCCGCGGCGCATGAGTTCCCAGGCCATGAGCGGCGACTCGTCCGGCTTCACGGTCACGAGCACCCTGCTCATCACGTCGGCGGCGGTCATGGCTTCTACGGTCATCGTTCCTCCCTGGGCGGCGCCATCTCCATCCGACCACCGGGCGCGTGCCCGGCGCAGTGCCGAACGTCCCTACGGCCGGGGACCTCCGGCACCTGCCCGTACGGCCCGGGCGGCGGTGGAATGACCGTGCGGTGACCACAACGGCGACAGAGGCGGGAGGTGGCCCATGCTGGCCGGTGAGGTCATGAGCAGCCCGGCGATCACGTTGCGCCGCGACGACTCCGTGCGACGGGCGATCCGGGTGCTGTACGACCGCGACATCACGGCCGCCCCCGTGCTCGGGGAGCACGGCGAACTGGTCGGGATGGTCAGCGAGATCGACCTGCTGTGCGGCGCGTTCGCGCCGGGCGCGGCGGCGCCCCGCACGGTGGGAGACGTCATGTCACGTCAGGTGAGCACGGTCGAGGACACCACCGACGCGAGGGTGCTGACGGACCTCATGATCGCGAAGAGGATCAAGAGCGTGCCCGTGCTACGCGACGAGCGGGTCGTCGGGGTGGTCAGCCGCCGCGACCTCATGGCGCTGCTGGCCAGGTCGGACGAGGATCTGCGCGACGCCGTCCTGGCCGCGCTGCGCGAGCGCTACCCCTCCGAGACGTCCTGGGAGGTGGTCGTGCGCGACGGCGAGATCGACCTGCACGGCCCGGAGGGCCAGGGCCCCGGGCACGTGGCCGACCTGCTGGAGCGGACGGTCCCGGGGGTGCGGCCGGCCCGCCTGCTCCGGTAGCTCACCGCCGGCTCACCGCCGTACCTCTCCCCTCACCACCGCCACCGGGCAGTGCGCGTGGGCGAGCACGGCGCGGCTCACCGAGCCGAGCACGGCCGCGGTGAAGGCGTTGCGGCCGTGGGAGCCGACGACGAGCAGGACGGCCCGGGACGACGCCTCCAGGAGCGCGGAGACCGGATGGGCGCGGACCATGTCCAGCTCGGTCTTGACGTCGGCGTACCCGCCCTGCCACGGCTGCAGCTCCCCGCGCGCGTAGTCCTCCGCGGCCCGCCGCATCTCGTCCAGGTCCGAGGTGATCCCCGGGCCGTACGGCACCGGCGGCTCCCAGGCGCAGACGACCCGCACCGGGTGGCCGCGCAGCCGCGCCTCCTCGAACGCGTACGCCAGGGCGGGCCCGGACGCCTCCGAGCAGTCGAACCCCACCACGATCTCCGCCGCCTCCGGGGGTGCCGGCCGTACGACGACGACCGGCACGGCCACGTGGCCGGCGACCTGGTTGCCCACCGACCCGAGCAGCATGCCGGGGAAGCCGCCCGCGCCGTGGCTGCCGAGCACGACCTCGGCGGCGCGGGCGGCCTGGTCGCGCAGGACGCGGCCCGAACGCCCCTCGACCAGCTCGGTGGTCACGTCGAGGCCGGGCCGCCGGTCCCGGGCGACCCGCTCGGCGTGGTCGAGGATCTGCCACCCGGAGGGGGCCAGCCGGTCGTAGGAGTCGGGGATCGGATAGCGCGGGACGTCGTACGGCAGGCGGTCGGTGGCGTGGACCACCCGCAGGGGCGCGCCCCGCAGGGCGGCGTGGTCGGCCGCCCACTCCACCGCCTGGGTCGCCCCGGTGGACCCGTCGGTGCCGACGACGACCGGATCACTGTACGGATCGCTGAACGGCTCGGTCATGGCGCGATGCCTCCTCATGTCGACGGCAGCGGGACGCTCCAGCACAGGCGGGTGCCCCCGGCGGCGCGGGCCTCGGCTGCGCACGAGCCGCCCAGGCTCTCGGCGCGGTCGCGCAGGTTGCGCAGGCCGCTGCGGCGTCCCCGCGCCGGGATGCCGACCCCGTCGTCCTCCACGAGCAGGGTCAGCCGGTCCTTGTCCAGGCGCACGGTGACGGTGGCGCGGGTGGCGTGGGCATGCCGCACCACGTTGGAGATCGCCTCCCGCGCCACTGCCATCAGGTGCTCCCCGACGGGAGCGGGCACGCGGGTGTCGAGCTGTCCCTCCATGCGCAGGGCCGGCATGAAGCCGAGGGGCCCCCGCGCGCCCTCGACCAGCTCGGCGAGCCGGGCGCGCAGCCCGGGGGCGCCGGCCGGAGCCTGCAGGGCGAAGATCGTGGAGCGGATCTGCCGGATCGTGTCGTCGAGTTCGTCGATCGCGGTCCGCAGCCGCGCGGCCACCTCCGGGTGCTCCTCCAGCCGCGCGGCGCTCGTCAGCATCATGGCGACCGCGAACAGCCGCTGGATGACCACGTCGTGCAGGTCCTTGGCGATGCGGTCGCGGTCCTCGAGCAGGCCGAGCCGCTCGGCGTCCCTGCGCGCCTCGTCCAGTTCGAGCGCCACGGCCGCGTGCCCGGCGAAGGAGTGGAGCATGCGCACCTCCGGCCGGCTGAACGGGACGCGGCCGGGCCGCCTGCCGAGCGACAGCACCCCGCGCACCGCTCCCGGGGCCCCCAGCGGCACGGCGCACACCGCTCCCGCCTCCGCGACCGCGGTGAGGAGGTCGGTGTCGCCCAGGTCGGCGACCGCGCGGGGCTCGGCGTGCACGAAGGCCTGCCCGGCCAGCGAGCCCTCGACGGGCAGCCGGAGCACCCGGGCCGGGCCGGGCACGCCGTCCGCGATCGCGACCCGCAGCGTCCGGCCGCCGTCCTCCGGCAGCAGGATCGCCACCGCGTCGGCGCCGGCCATCTGCCGGGCGCGGCGGGCGATCAGCGTCAGCACCCGCGGCGTCTCCGCGCCGGACAGCAGGCTCGTCGTGATCTCCGCTGACGCCTGCAGCCAGGTCTCCCTGCGGCGGGTGTCCTCGTACAGGCGGGCGTTCTCGATCGCCACGCCGGCGGCGCTGGCGAGGGCCACGACGATCGCCTCGTCGTCCTCGTCGAACTCCCCGCCCCCGCGCTTCTCCGTCAGGTAGAGGTTGCCGAACACCTCGCCTCGGACGCGTACGGGCACGCCGAGGAAGCCGGCCATCGGGGGATGGCCGGGCGGGAAGCCGTACGACTCGGGGTGCGCGGAGATGCGGGCCAGCCGCAACGGCCGGGGTTCCTTGATCAGCAGCCCGAGCAGGCCCAGCCCGTGCGGCCAGTGCTCGATCCCGGCGATCTCCTCCTCGCTCAGCCCCACCGGGAGGAACCGGGCGAGCGTGTTGTCCTCCCCGATCACGCCGAGCGCGCCGTACCTGGCGTCGACCAGCGCGGCGGCGGTCTCGACGATCCGGCGCAGCACGGTCTCCAGATCGAGGTCCCCGCCCACCGAGACGACCGCCTCCAGCAACGCGTGGACCCGGTCACGCGTCGTCAGGACCGCCTGCAACCTCGTGTGCAGCTCGGTCAGCAGCCCGTCCAGGCGCGTCTGCGGGATCACGGTCCGCTCCCCCGTCGGCCCCACGCATGTCCGCCACAGTTGAAAGTGTCGCAAACCAGGGCACTGCGGGCTCCTGGTCTTTGCCAGGTCGCGACCGGCTTCTTACCCTCCGTGTGCGCTCACCCGCCGCCGGTCACGGACATACTCGGATAGAGCCCGATCGGACGCGGGGGTGCGCCATGAGTGATGCGCGTGACGGCGTCATCCGGGTCGCCTGGCACGGAGCCGACCGGTTCGACGTACGGATCGGGCGCCACGTGGTCCGCGCCGACCAGCCCGCGGACGTCGGCGGGAGCGACACCGGCCCCACTCCGGCCGAGCTGTTCGTGGGCAGCGTGGCCGCCGGTGTCGCCTGCTGCGCCGAACGCTACCTACGCCACCGTCAGCTGCCCGCCGGGGTGGGCGTCACCGCGCGATACCGCCTGGGCGTCTGCCCCGGGCGGATCGACTCCATCGAGCTGTCGGTGGACGCCCCCGGCCTGCCCGAGGGGCTGCGGGCCTCGCTCCTGTCGGTCCTGGAGCACTGCGCGGTCTGCACCACGTTGCGGGTGCCGCCGCAGGTCACGTTCGAGGTCCGCCAGGCCGTTCCCGAGACAGCCGTTCCCGCAGCTCATCGGCCGTACGGCGGGCCGCGGCCAGGACCGGCCGCGTCATCGGGGCCCCGGGGGTGAAGTCGCCGCCCTCGATTCCGGCGACGACCAGTTCCCCCGGCAGGCGGCCCAGGGCGAGTCCCAGCTCGACGGCGTCGGCCAGCCCGAGGGAGTGAGAGCCCGCGCAGCGCCACGCGGCGCGCGGCAGCGATCGCACGGGCCTGTGGACGGTGCCGGGCGGAGCGCCGGAGGAGACGGCGTCGACCACGATCGCGAGCGCGGCGCCCGACCACACCTCGACCAGCGCCGCCGGGTCCCCGGAGCTCTCCACGACGGCGACGGACGGCGGCAGCGTGCCCCGCAGCAGCCGCGCGACCCTTCTCGCACAGGAGGGCCAGTTCGTCCTCCGGCAGGGCGAGGCGCGGCGCCAGCAGGTCGCGCAGGTCCGCCTCGATGCGCGCCTGGTTCTGCGCGGTGGGGGCACGATGTCGGCCTCGGCCACCAGTCCGCCCTCGTCCAGCCGGTAGCGGTGGTAGAGCGTGCCGCGCGGGGCCTCCGACGCGCCGTGGCCGACGCCGGGCCGAGGCTCGACCGGCACGCACGGCCGCTCCGGCTCGGCGTACCCGCCGAGGAGGCGCAGCGCCTCGTCGCACGCATGGACGATCTCCACGGCCCGCACGACGATGCCGCGGTAGGGGTTGCGGCAGACGGGGCCGAGACCGGCGGCGGCGGCCGCCTCCCGGGCGAGCGGGGACAGCCGCGCCGAGTTGAGGGCGTACCGGGCCAGGGGGCCGGTGAGGTAGCCGGTCTCGCCGTCGAGCCTGGCGTGCAGCGCCGTGGAGTGCGGCACCTGTTCCTCGGTCACGTGGTCCGGCCACCGCGCCACCTCGAAGCCCGAGACCGGGCCGTGTCCGTCGCCGGTGACGACCGTGCCGGACAGGATGCCGTACTCGCCGGGGTGGCGCAGCGCGAGGAACCGGTAGTCGTGCTCGACGTCGGGGAAGTCGAACCCGGCGACCCAGGCGACGGTGGCGAGGGCGTGGTCGCGGGCGCGGCGCAGCCGCTCGGCGGCGGGGGCGAGCTCGCGCCGGGACGGCACCCGGTAGAAGCCGCCCACTCTGACGTTGACGGGGTGGATGGGCCGCCCGCCGATCGCGGTGATCAGCTCGTTGCCCGCCTTCTTCAGTTCGAGCCCGCGCTCGACCAGGTCGCGGCTGTCGGCGGCCATCGCGACGCCGCTCTCGTAGCCGAGGAAGTCGGGCGCGTGCAGCAGGTAGACGTGCAGCGCGTGCGACTCGATCCACTCGCCGTAGTACAGCAGCAGCCGCAGGTCGCGCAGCGGCCCGGTGACCTCGGCCCCGCAGGCCGCCTCGATCGCCGGGGAGCCTCAGCGGAGCCGGCCGACCCCGCCGAGGACGTAGCCGCCCTTGCTGTGCTCGATGAAGTCGCTGTCGTTGTGCCAGTCGGCCACGTCGACCAGCCCCGGCTCGACCAGCTCGAACCCGGCGAAGAACCGGGCGATGTGCTCGGGCGTGCGGTCGCGGAGCGCTGCCGTGGACTTCTCGTACACCGCCCGGGTCTCGGTGATCGTGTCCTCGCTGAGGCGGCCCTGGGTGCCGTGGGAGATGACGAGGTAGCTGCCGGGAGCCATGCGCTCGCGGAAGTAGGACACCACCCGCTCGGCGTCGTCGTCGTCCACGAAGTGCAGCACGGCGACGAACAGCACGGCCACCGGCTTGCTGAAGTCGATCAGCTCCTTCGTGACCGGGCTTTCGACGATCGTGTCCGGGTCGCGCATGTCGGCATGCACCACGCCCGTACGGCCGCTGCCGGTGAGCAGCGCCCGGCCGTGCGCGGCGACGATGGGGTCGTTGTCGACGTAGACGACGGTCGCCTCGGGATCGACCTCGTGGGCGACCTCGTGGACGTTGCCCTGCGTGGGAATGCCGGTGCCGAGGTCGAGGAACTGCCGGATGCCCGACTCGCTGAGGAAGCGGACGGCGCGGCCGAGGAACTCCCGGTTCTGCCTGATCACGAGGCGGCCGTCGGAGCCGACCAGTTCGAGCAGTTTCTCGGCGGCGGCCCTGTCCACCGCGAAGTTGTCCTTGCCGCCCAGCCACCAGTCGTAGATCCGCGCCACACTCGGCGTGGAGAAGTCGATGGCCTTCAGCGCTTCCTCGTCCCGGCTCACCCGCGATCCCCTTTTCTCACGTTCGCCGCCGATCCTAACGAACGTTGATCGATTTCGGGGGACCGGTCACGGCCGCCCGGTAGTCGCCGGCGATGCGCGCCGCGACGGTCAGCAGCGGATCGACCAGGCGGGGCAGCTCGCGCACCCGCCTCGAGGAGACCACGATGCCGACGGCCGCGACGGCCCGGTCTCCGACCAGCACCGGCGCGGCGGCCGAGCAGGAGCCGAGCGTCATCTCCTCGTGGGTGGTCGCGTACCCCTGGGCGCGCACCTGCGCCAGCTCGCGGGCCAGCCGGCCCGGCTCGGTGATCGTGTGCGGGGTGGGACGCTCCAGCGGCCGGGACAGGTAGGAGCTGACGAACCAGCCCGGCTCGAAGGCGAGCAGCGCCTTGCCGACGCCGGTCGGGTGCATGGGCAGGCGCGAGCCGGTCCGCGACACGATCGGCACGGCCCGCTTGCCGTACACCTTGTCCACGTAGAGCACCTCGACCCCGTCGCGCACCGCCAGGTGGACGTTCTCCCCGGTGCCGCCGAACAGCTCCTGCAGCCAGGGGTGCGCCACCTCGTGCAGCGGGTCGGGGGCGAGCTGTCCCAGCTCCCACAGGCGGCGGCCGATCTGGTAGCGCCCGTCGGCGCCGCGGCGTAGGGCGCGCCACTCCTCCAGCTCCGCGACGAGCCGGTGGACGGTGCTCAGCGCCATGCCGGTACGCCCGGCGATCTCCGTCAGCGTGAGCCGGGGATGGTGGGCGTCGAAGGCACCGAGGATGGCCAGCACCCGGGACGTCACGGAGCGCCCCAGGTCGCGTGCGCCGCCGGCCATGTGACTCCCTCTTCCACTCAGTAGAAGCAAAGCCTACGCGGAACGGCGGATGCTTCCCGATGCTTGAGCCATGCGAACTCAGGTCGGGATCATCGGGGCCGGACCCGCCGGCCTGCTGCTCTCCCATCTCCTCCATCTGCGCGGGATCGAGTCCGTCGTGCTCGAACGCCGCAGCAGGGAGTACGTCGAGCGGCGGGTGCGGGCGGGGGTGCTCGAACAGGGCACGGTGGACACGCTCATCGAGGCGGGCGTGGGCGAGCGGCTGAAGCGGGAGGGCCTGCCCCACCACGGCATCGAGCTGCGGTACGGCGGAGCGGGCCACCGGATCCCCTTCGAGCGGCTGGTGCCCGGCCGGTCCATCACCGTGTACGGCCAGCAGGAGGTCGTCAAGGACCTGATCGCCGCCCGGCTGGCGGACGGGGGCGACGTCCGCTTCGAGGTGGACGACGTGGCGGTGCACGACATCGACACCGACCGGCCGTACCTCACCTTCACCGGTTCGGCCGGCGCGGAGGAGCGGCTGGACTGCGACGTGATCGCGGGGTGCGACGGCTTCCACGGCGTGTCCCGGACGTCGATCCCCGAGGGCGTGCTGACCGAGTATCGCCGCGACTACCCCTTCGCCTGGCTCGGCATCCTGGCCCGGGTGAAGCCGTCGTCGGAAGAGCTGATCTACGCGCGGACCGAGCGCGGCTTCGCGCTGCACAGCATGCGCTCTCCGGAGATCAGCCGCTTCTACCTCCAGGTGGCGCCCGACGAGGACCTCGCCGCGTGGCCCGACGAGCGGATCTGGGCCGAGCTGCGCGCCCGGCTGGAGACCGTGCCCGGCTTCACCCTCGCGACCGGCGACATCGTCGAAAGAGGGATCACGCCGATGCGCGGCTTCGTGGCCGAGCCCATGCAGTACGGCAGGCTGTTCCTGGCCGGGGACGCGGCCCACATCGTGCCGCCGACCGGCGCGAAGGGGCTCAACCTGGCGGTGGCCGACGTGCGGGTGCTGACCGAGGCGCTGGCCCGCTTCTTCGCCGACGGCTCGACGGAGGCGCTGGACGGCTACTCGCGGGCCTGCCTGCCCCGGGTGTGGCGGGCCCAGCACTTCTCGTGGTGGATGACGACGCTGCTGCACACGTTCGAGTCCGACGACGCCTACGCCCGGCGGCTGCAGACCTCCTACCTCGACTACGTGACGTCCTCGGAGGCGGCCGGGACGACGCTGGCGGAGAACTACGTGGGCCTGCCATACGAAACCCCGAAGGAGGAGACATCGTGACGCACCCGCCCTACCTCTACCCGGACTACGCCAGCACGGTCCTGCGGGCGCCGTCCCGGCCGCCGTTGGAGATGAAGGAGGATCCGGAGGCGGCCGAGCTGACCGGCCCGGTCTTCGGTCGCGACGAGGTGGACCCGCTCGACGCCGACCTGACCGCGGGCCACGCGGGCGAGCCGCTCGGGGAGCGCATCATCGTCACCGGGCGGATCCTCGACGCGTCGGGGCGGCCGGTGCGGAACACGCTGGTGGAGATCTGGCAGGCGAACTCCGCCGGCCGGTACGCCCACCATCGCGACCAGCACCCGGCGCCGCTCGACCCCAACTTCACGGGCGCGGGCCGGTGCCTGACCGACGACGAGGGCCGCTACCGGTTCGTCACGATCAAGCCGGGGGCCTATCCCTGGCGCAACCACCCGAACGCCTGGCGGCCCGCGCACATCCACTTCTCGGTGTTCGGCACGGCCTTCACCCAGCGCCTGGTGACGCAGATGTACTTCCCCGGCGACCCGCTGTTCGCCTTCGACCCGATCTTCCAGTCCATCCCCGACCCGGCCGCGCGCGAGCGGCTCGTCTCCACCTTCGACCTGGACGTCACCGAGCCGGAGTGGGCGCTCGGCTACCGGTGGGACGTGGTGCTCGGCCGTACCCCGATGGAGACCCCGATGGAGGACGCGTGACCACCCCTTCGCAGACCGTCGGCCCGTTCTTCGGGTACGCCCTGCCGTACGCGGGCGACTGGGAGCTCGTCCCTGAGGGCCATCCGGGGGCCGTGACGATCACCGGCCGCGTGCTGGACGGGGCGGGCGAGCCGGTGCCGGACGCCCTGCTGGAGCTGTGGACGGGCGAGACCGGCACCCGGGGGGCCCTGGGCCGCGGCGGAGCCGGGGTCTGCGGCTTCGGCCGGTGCGGCACCGCGCCCGACGGCTCCTACCGGTTCCGCACCGCGCCGCCGTCCCGGCCGTACCTCGCGTTGCTGGTCTTCGCGCGGGGCCTGCTCAAGCCGGTGCGGACCCGCGTCTACCTCGCCGACGCGCCCGACCCCCTGCTCGACTCCCTCGACCGGGCCCGCCGCGCGACGTTGCTGGCCCGCCCGGAGGGGCAGGACGTCTACCGGTTCGACGTACGGCTGCAGGGCGAGGAGGAGACGGTCTTCCTTGATTTCTGACGCGGGTTCTGACGCGGGTTCTGATCGCGGCCTGCTCTCCCCGGTGTGGGCGGGCACTGACGTGGCGGCGGTCACGGCCGACGACGCCTGGCTGCGGGCGATGCTGGAGGCGGAGGTCTGCCTCGCGCGGGCGCAGGCCCGCCTCGGCGTCGTCCCTGAGCGGGCCGTCGCCGCGATCGCCGAGGCGGCCCGGCTCCTGACGCGGGAGGACCGCTACGACGTCGCCGATCTCGCCCGCCGCGCCAGGGACGCCGGCAACCCCGTGGTGCCGCTGGTCAAGGATCTGCGGGCCGCCGCGGGCGATGCGGGGTCCTGGGTTCACCACGGCGCCACCAGCCAGGACATCCTCGACACGGCGGCGATGCTGGTGGCCGCGCGGGCCCGCGAGGTGATCCTGCGCCATCTCAGCCGGGTGCTCGCCGGGCTGGCGCGGCTGGCCGGCGAGCACCGCGACACCCCGATGGCGGGCCGTACGCTCGGGCAGCAGGCGGTGCCCACCACGTTCGGGCTGAAGGCCGCCGGATGGCTGGTCGGCTGCCGGGACGCGCGCGACCGCCTGGCGGCGGTGCGGCTGCCGGTCCAGCTCGGCGGCGCGGCCGGCACCATGGCCGGGTACGGCGAGCGGGCCCTCGACCTGCTGCCCCTGTTCGCGGCCGAGACCGGGCTGGCCGAGCCGGTGCTGCCCTGGCATGCGCTGCGCACGCCCGTGACCGACCTGGCCTGCGCGCTCGCCGCCGTCACGGGCGCGCTGGGCAAGCTCGCCACCGACGTGATCCTGCTGGCGCAGAGCGAGGTGGGCGAGGTCGCCGAACCCGCCGCGCCGGGCCGGGGCGGCTCGTCGGCGATGGCCCACAAGCGCAACCCGGTGCTCGCCACGATGATCAGGTCGGCGGCGCTGCAGGCGCCCGCGCTCGCGCAGATCCTGCTCGCCTCGCGGGTCGCCGAGCACGAGCGGCCCGCGGGGAGCTGGCACGCCGAGTGGCAGCCGCTGCGCGAGTGCCTGCGCCTGGCCGGCGGCGCGGCCGAGACGGCCGCCGAGCTGGCCGAGGGGCTGGAGGTGTTCCCCGAGCGCATGCGGCACAATCTCGATCATCTGCTCGCCGTGCTGGCCGATCACGGGGAAGACCCCGGCGTCGGATCCGCGTCCGCTCTCGTGGACCGGGCCCTGCAGCACCATGAGGGAAAGGCATCATGATCCTGCATCACCGCCTCGACGGGCCGCCGGACGCGCCGGTCGTCGTGCTCGGGCCCTCGCTGGGCACGACGCTCGACCTGTGGGAGCCGCAGCTTCCCGCGCTCACGCGCACCTGGCGGGTGCTCCGCTACGACCTGCCCGGCCACGGCGGGTCGCCGGCCGCGTCCGGCTTCACCCGTGATCCGACCGTGGACGACCTCGCCGCCGGGGTGCTGGCCCTGCTGGACCGGCACGGCCTGGACGCGGTCGCGTACGCCGGGGTGTCGCTGGGCGGGGCCGTCGGGACCACGCTGGCGCTCACCGCGCCGGACCGGGTCGCGAGCCTGGTCCTGTGCTGCACCTCCGCCCGGTTCGGCACGGCCGAGAGCTGGCACGAACGCGCGGCGCTGGTCCGCGCGGAGGGCACGAAACCCCTGACCGAGGCGACGAGGAGCCGGTGGTTCACGGCGGGCTTCCCCGACGCCGAGCGCTACCTGGACATGCTGCGTGGCGCGGACCCGGAGGGATACGCCGCCTGCTGCGAGGCACTGGCGGTCTTCGACGTCCGCGACCGGCTCGGCGAGGTCCGCGCGCCCGCGCTGGTGATCGCCGGAGCCGAGGACCCGGCGACCCCGCCCGCGCACGCCGAGGTCCTGGCCGGGGGCATCCCGGACGCCGAGCTGCTGGTCGTTGCGGGGGCCGCCCACCTGGCCACCGCCGAACGCCCGGACGTCGTGAACGAGGCGATCACCCGGCATCTGACCACCCGCTGGAGGACGCCATGAGCTACGAGGACGGAATGCGGGTGCGCCGGGAGGTGCTGGGCGACGCGCACGTGGACCGGGCGCAGGCGCGGACCACCGAGTTCACCGCGGACTTCCAGGACCTGATCACCCGGTACGCGTGGGGCGAGATCTGGACCCGGCCGGGGCTGGACCGCCGGACCCGCAGCTGCATCACGCTCACCGCGCTGGTGGCGCGCGGGCAGCTGGAGGAGCTGGCCATGCACGTGCGGGCCGCGCGGCGCAACGGCCTCACGACCGACGAGATCAAGGAGGTGCTGCTGCAGACCGCGATCTACTGCGGGGTGCCCGCCGCCAACGCCGCGTTCGCCGTCGCCCAGCGGGTGCTGGCGGAGGACCCAGGGGAGGAGGCCGGATGACCTTTCTGGTGGTCGGCGAGAGCCTGGTCGACCTGATCGGCACGCCGGGATCGTGGACCTTCACCGCCGTGCCCGGCGGCAGCCCGCTCAACGTCGCGGTGGCGCTGGCCGCGCTGGGCCGCACGGTGCGGTTCGCCGGGGAGACCGGGGACGACTTCTTCGGCGGCCTGCTGCGCGATCACCTGGCCCGCCACGGCCTCGGGACCGGCGACCTCGCCCCGGCGGCGGCGACCGGCCTGGCCTTCGCCCGGGTCGGCGCGGACGGCTCGGCCTCCTACGACTTCCGCTTCGACTGGCGGTTCTCGGCCCCGGTCACGCTCGACGGGGTGACCTGCCTGCACACCGGCTCCCTGGCCGTGCTCGCCGGGCCCGGCGCCGCCCACGTGCGGGACGTGATGCGGGCCGCCGCGGAGGCGGGGATCACGGTGTCCTACGACCCGAACATCCGGCCGTCCCTCATCGGCGACCGGGCGCGCGCCCTGGCCCACGTCGAGGAGTGCGTACGGCTCTCGCGCCTGGTCAAGGTGAGCGCCGAGGACCTCGACTGGCTCTACCCGGGTGAGCCCTGGCCCGACGTGGCGCGACGATGGGCCGGCCTGGGCCCGCGGCTCGTGGTGGTCACCCGGGGCGGCGACGGCGCCGCGGCGGTGCTGCGTGACGGGAGCATGGGCGGCGAGGTGATCACGTGTCCGGCCCCCGCCGTCGAGGTCGTGGACACGGTCGGCGCGGGTGACACCTTCACCGCCGCCTACCTCGACGCGCTCGACGGCGCTCCGTTGAGCACGGATCTGAGCCCCGGGCGCGTGGCCGAGGCGCTGCGGCAGGGGTGCGCCGCGGCCGCGATCGTGTGCACCCGCGCCGGCGCGGTCCCGCCGACCCGGGAGGAGGTGAAGTCCTTTTCCCTGGGTACGGGTGCCTCACGAGCCGAGGAGGGACCCAAGTGATCGAAATCATCCCTGTCGAGACCCCCTCGCTGGGCGACCGCAGCTACCTCGTCACCGACGGGGAGGTCGCCTTCGTGGTGGACCCGCAGCGGGACGTCGACCGGATGCTCCGCCTGGCCGAGCGGCGCGGCGTCGAGATCCGCCACGTGTTCGAGACCCACGTGCACAACGACTACGTGACCGGCGGGCCCGCCCTGGCCTGGGCCGCCGGCGCGGACTACCACGTCAACTCGGCCGACCCCGTGGCGTTCGACCGGAGCCCCGTCGAGGACGGAGACGTGGTCGAGGTGGGCCCGCGGACGCGCCTGCGGGTCGTCGCCACCCCCGGCCACACCTTCACCCACCTGGCGTACGTGCTGGAGTCCCCGGACCGGCCGCCCGCCGTCTTCACCGGAGGCTCGCTGCTGCTCGGCACGACCGGGCGGCCCGACCTGCTCGGCCCCGAGCACACCGGCACGCTGGCGCGCGCCCAGTACGCCTCGGCGCGCCGGCTGGCCCGCGAACTGCCGGCCGAGACGGACGTCCTGCCCACCCACGGGTTCGGCAGCTTCTGCGCGGCCACGCAGTCGGAGGTCACCGAGTCGACGCTCGGCCGGGAGCGGCGGGTCAACCCGGTCCTGACCCGGGGCGAGGACGAGTACGTGGAGTCGCTGCTGGCCGGGCTGGACGCCTACCCGGCGTACTACGCGCACATGGCATCGCTCAACCAGGCCGGGCCGCACGCGCCCGACCTGTCCGCGCCGCACCGTGCGGACGCCGCCGAACTGCGCCGCCGCCTGCGGGCCGGCGAGTGGGTGGTGGACCTGCGGTCCCGTACGGCGTTCGCGGCCGGCCACCTGGCGGGAACGCTGAACTTCGGGCTGGACGGGAACCTCGCCGTCTATCTGGGCTGGCTCCTACCCTGGGGAGCGCCGGTGACCCTGCTCGGCGAGACGCCCGGAGACATCGCGCGGGCCCAGCGCGAACTGGCGCGGATCGGCATCGACCGCCCGGCAGCGGCCGCCACCGGAAAACCCACCGAGTGGACCGGCGGCGACGAACCCCGGACCATGCCGACGGCGACGTTCGCCGATCTGGCCGCCGTGCGCCGCCGCCGTCCGATCGTGGTCCTGGACGTGCGCCGCGAGGTGGAGTGGCGCGAGTCGCACGTCCCCGGCGCGGTCCACATCCCGCTGCACGAGCTGCCCGCGCGGCTGGGCGAGGTGCCGGACGGCGAGGTGTGGACGCACTGCGCGACCGGCTACCGGGCGTCCATCGCCGCCTCGATCCTGGCCGCCGCCGGGCGGGACGTGGTGGCCGTGCACGACGAGTACGACGCCCGGGCGGCCGCCGCCTGATCCGTCAGCCGCTCTCAGCCGAGGGCGAGCACCGCGATCACGGTGCGGGCGGCCTGCCCGCCCTCCTCCTCGGCGATCGCCAGGGCGGTCGCGGCGTCCAGGTCGTCCAGCAGCGCGCGCACCGCCGCCCGCTCACCCGCCGCCGAGGCGGCGGGCCGCCCGGCCGCCGCATGCAGCCGCTCCAGCCGGGCCGCGGCCTCCTCCAGGCCGCCGGGACGGTAGTCCCAGTCGGCCGCCCACGGGTGATCGAGCAGCAGCAGGCGCACGGCGCCGACGGGGTGGTGCCGCAGCAGGTCGGCGGTGAAGACGAGGTTGCCCGCCGACTTGGCCATCTTGGCGCCGTCCACGCGGACCACCCCCACGTGCAGCCAGGCGCGGGCGAACGGCCGCACCCCGGTCACCGCCTCGGCCATCGCGGCCTCGTACGCGTGGTGCGGGAAGCGCAGGTCGGCGCCGCCGGCGTGCAGGTCGAGGGCAGGGCCGTACGTCGTCAGCGCCATGGCGGCGCACTCGGCGTGCCACCCCGGCCGCCCGGCGCCCCACTCGCTCGGCCAGCCCGGCTCCCCCTCCGCCGACGGCCGCCAGATCGCAACGTCCGCCGGGTCGTCCCTGCGCGGGTCGCCCCCATCAGAGGCGGGATCGTCGCCGAACTCCGCCAGCAGGCGGGCCGCCTCCTCGGCGCCGATCCCGGCCCGCTCGCGCACACCGGCACCACGGAAGTACACCGCGCCGTCCCGCTCGTACGCGTGGCCCAGCTCCAGCAGGGCGCGGGCGAGCGCGACGACCTGCGGCACGTAGGTGTGCGCCCGCGGCTCGTACGTCACCGGGTGCACGTGCAACGCCGCCATGTCCCGGTCGAAGTAGAACTGCTGCACCGCGGCGAAGCTGTCGTACGGGCTGCCGGCCCGGCGCGCCGCCGAGGTCAGCACGTCGTCCACGTCGGTGACGTTGCGGCACACCTCGACGGGCACGCCGGCGTGCCGCAGCACCCGCGCCGCCACGTCGGCCCACACGAACGTCCTCGCGTGACCGAGATGGGTCGTGTCGTAGGGCGTGATCCCGCACACGTACATCCGGGCGCGGCCCACGACGGGCAGCGGCCGCCGGCCGATCGTCAGCATGAAACCCCCTTCATCCCGGGCGGAGGAACTCCCGCAGCCGGTCGAGTGGCCACGTGTTGATTACCCGGTCGGGCGTGAGCCAGCCCCGCTGCGCGGTGCCGACGCCGTACCGCATGACGTCCAGGTGGGGCACGGCGTGCGCGTCGCTGTCGATCGCGAACAGCACGCCCCGTTCCGCGGCCCGCCGGACCAGGCCCGAGGGCAGGTCGAGCCGGTCGGGGAAGGAGTCGATCTCCAGCGCGGTCCCGGTGCGGACGCAGGCGTCGAACACGCTGGGCCAGTCGGCGTCCACCGGCTCCCGCCTTCCGACGACCCGCGCCGTCGGGTGGCCGATGATCTTCACGTACGGGTTCTCGCAGGCCCGGATCAACCGCCGGGTCATCTCCTCGGGCGACTGGGTGAAGTGCGAGTGCACCGAGGCCACGCACAGATCGAACCCGGCCAGGAACTCCGGCGGCCAGTCGACCTCTCCCACCGGGTCGATGTTGAGCTCGCACCCGTGCAGCAGCGTCATGCCGGGGCGGGCGGCGCCGAGGCGGCGGAGCCGCTCGCGCTGGTCCAGCGCCTTCTCGTCGGTCATCCGCTGCATGTAGAGGTTGGGCGCGTGGTCGGTCACCGCGTAGTAGGCGTAGCCGCGCGCCGCCGCCGCCTCGACCATCTCCTCCAGCGGCGCGAGCCCGTCGGTCAGGTCGGTGTGCGTGTGCAGGTCGCCGCGGATGTCGGCCATGGTCACCACCCTGGGCAGCCCCTCGCCCAACGCGGCCTCGATCTCCCCGGTGTCCTCGCGCAGCGTCGGCTCGATCCACGGCAGGCCGAGCATGCCGTACACCTCCGCCTCGTCCGCCGAGGTGATCTTCTCGCCGGTCGCCACGTCGAACACGCCGTACTCCGACAGCTTCAGCTTCCGGTGCACGGCGATCTCCCTGGTGCGGATGTTGTGCGCCTTGGAGCCGGTGAAGTACTGCAGCGCCGCCCCCCAGGAGTCCCTCGGCACCACCCGCAGGTCGACCTGGAGCCCCGCGTCCGTACGGACCGAGCTCTTCGTCTCGCCGTGCGCGATCACCTCGGTGACGTACGGCAGCGTGGTGAAGGCCGCCATCAGGGCGGCCGAGTCGTCGGCCGTGGCCAGGACGTCGACGTCGCCGATCGTGTCCTTCATCCGCCGCAGCGACCCGGCGTACGCGCACCGCTCGCAGCCCGGCACGGCCGACAGCGCGGGCACGATCTCCTCGGCGACCGCCATCGCGATCCCGATGTGCACCCGGCTGCCGGTCTTGCGCATCACCTCGATGCCGTGGAGCAGGTTCTCCTCGGTCTTCGCCCCGAACCCGTGCAGCCCCTCCAGTGCCCCGGCGTGGATCGCGTCCTCCAGCTTCTCGATCGAGTCGACGCCCCGCTCGTGGTACAGGACCATGGCCTTCTTCGGCCCGAGCGTGGGAATCGTGGTCAGCAGGCGCACCCCGGCGGGGATCTTCGTCCGCAGCTCCTCCAACTGGTGGATCGACCCGGTCCGCAGGTATTCGTCGATCTTCCCGGCGATCGACGCGCCGACGTTCGGGATCGCCCGCAGGGCCGCCGCGTCCATGCCGTCGATCTCCCGGCCGTACCCGCCGACCGACCGGGCCGCCTTCTCGTAGACCCTGACCTTGAACGCGTCTCCCCCGGTGATCGCGATCAGGTCGGCGTACTCCTGCAGCAGCCCGGCGACCTCCTCGTTGCAGCGTCTCATCACAGGCACCCCCCACCCGTCAGGCTAAGGTCCCGGCCCCGTGGGACCGAAGACCCGGGTGATTCGTACTGCCCGCGAGGCGACATCCCGCCCTGCCCGCCCCAGCCGGAAGCCGACCATAATGGCGGCCATGGCGGAGGTGACGGCGCGGGGGGACGGGTGCGAGCCCGGTGTGGCCCGACCGGGCCGTTTCCGGCGGGGCCTGCCGGCATGGCTTCCGGTCCGGCTGCTCGCGTCGGCGCTGGGACTGACCGTCCTCCTGCTGCTGGCACCGGCCACCGCCGCGGCGTCGACCGTGCCGGCCTGGCCCGCCTGGACCCTGGTGGCCGCGGCGGGGGTCTCGTTCGCGGGAGCCGTGGTGACCGGCGCCCGCTCCGGCCCGGGTTTACGGCCCCTGCCGGTGGCGTTCGTCGCGCTGCTCGCGGCGGTCACGGTCACGGCGGCCCTGGCCTACCGAGTGGACGGCTGGCAGACGCTGTTCTCCCTGCTCGCCGTGGCCGTGGCGCTCGTCCTCCCGGTCCGCGCCGCGCCCCCGCTCGTCGCCGTCACGGCCGCGCTCGCCGCGATCGTCCCCGTGGGCGGCAGGTCGTTCGGCGACGCCCTGTGGGGCACGGCGCTGACCACCCTGTTCGCCGGGATCACGACGTACGGCTTCCGCCGGATGTCCGAGGTGATCGAGGAGCTCGGCCGGACCAGGGAGAAGCTGGCCGTCGCCGCCGTCTCGGCCGAGCGCCTGCGCTTCTCGCGCGACCTGCACGACCTGCTCGGCCACACGCTCTCGATGGTGGTCGTCAAGGCCGAGGCCGTACGGCGACTGGCCCCGCGCGACACGGACGCGGCCGTGCGGCACGCGGCGGACATCGAGGCCATCGGGCGGCAGGCGCTGACCGAGGTGCGCGAGGCGGTCACGGGTTACCGGGACGCGAGCCTCGCCTTCGAACTCGACAGCGCCAGGGCGGCCCTGGCCACGGCCGGCGTCGACTGCGTGGTGAAGGAGTCGGGGCCCGCGCTGACGCGGGAGACCGACATGCTGCTGAGCTGGGTCGTCCGGGAGGGGGTCACGAACGTCGTGCGGCACTCCGGCGCCCGGCGCTGCGTCATCACGCTGCGTCGCGACCGCGACCCTGTGCTGGTCGAGATCAGCGACGACGGCTCTGATCATGACGACGACTCGGGCGGTGCCGTCGGTGAGGAGGACGGCAGCGGGCTGCGCGGGCTGCGCGAGCGCCTGGCCGCCGCGGGCGGGCGGCTGACGGCAGCCCGCCTGCCGCGGGGGTTCGTCCTCACCGCCGAGATCCCGCACGCGGGCGTGGACGACGACGACCGGGAGGATGGCCCGTGACCCGGGTGCTGATCGCCGAGGACCAGACGATGATGCGCGACGCGCTCACCGTGCTGCTCGACCTGGAGGACGACTTCGAGGTCGTCGCGCAGGTCGCGACGGCGGGCGAGATCGTTCCCGCCGCGCTGCGGGCCAGGCCCGACGTGGCCCTGCTCGACATCGAGATGCCCGGCGGCAGCGGGCTCGACGCGACCGCCGACCTTCGGGCCGCCCTCCCGGAGTGCGTGGTGGTCATCGTCACGACGTTCGGACGACCGGGTTACCTGCGCAGGGCGCTGGACGCGGGCGCGCGCGGCTTCGTGGTCAAGGACCGGCCCGTCGGCGAACTGGCCCAGGCGATCAGGCGCGTGCTCGCGGGTGAGGTCGTGGTCGACCCCGCCCTGGCCACAGCGGCCCTGAGCGCCGGGCCGAACCCGCTGACGCCGCGCGAGCGCGAGGTGCTCGCCGCCGCCGCGGACGGCTCCACCGCCGCCGACATCTCCGGGCGCCTCTACCTGTCGGAGAGCACCGTACGCAACCACCTGTCGGCGTGCATCACCAAGACCGGCACCCGCAACCGCATGGAGGCCGTCCGGGTCGCCCGCCACAACGGCTGGCTCTGACCCGGATCACCTTGCGGCCGGCCCGAAAACGGCGTCCGCAACCGCCCCGCAAGACCGGTGCCACCACGTTCCAAGACCGGCGCTTGACGATCGTCTCGGCTGAACGCCTGAGCACCTAGCGACGGTGATCGACGACTGGAAACTCTGGGACCTCAGGCCCATCATCAGCCCCTGGCTCCCTCAGGCGCGGGCGGGCCGGCCGCCGGGTTAGCGATGCGCCCGCCTGACCTCCGTCTTGCCCGGCCGCTTCCCGCGGCGTACGGTCGACTGTGTGACCGGAATCGTCATCTCGGTCACGACCACGGCGGAGGGGGGCGCGGTGACGTACCTCGATTCCCGGCCGGCGGGCCCGGTCCCCGTCGGGCGGGAGCGCGAGCGGCGGGCCGAGCGCATCCTGGACGCCGCGGGCGAACTCCTGGTGACCTGGGGATACCCGCGCATCACGGTCGAGGACGTGGCCCGGCGGGCGGGCGTCGGCAAGGGCACCGTCTACCTGCATTTCAGCACCAAGGAACTGCTCTTCCTCGCGGTGCTGATCCGCGCCGAGGCCCGGATCATCGAGCGGTTCGCCGCCGGCGTCCGCGCCGACCCCTCCGCGGTGCTGCTCAGCAGCGTGGCCAGGTCCACGTACCTGTGGATGCACGAGGAGCCGATCTTCCGGGCGACGCTCCTCGGCGACGGCGACACCCTCGGCACGCTGAGCAGGAGCGCCGCCGAGAACCTGCCGGGCCTGCTCGACGTGCGCGACCGCGCGCTCCGGGCGCACGTCGAGGTGCTGCGCGAGCACGGCCTGGTCCGCACCGAGCAGTCCCCGGCCCTCCAGGTCCACGCGTACGAGTCGATCCTGACCGGCTTCGTCGCGATCGAGCCTCTGTCGCCGTCCACCGTGCCCGCCCTGGCGGACAACGCGGACATGCTCGCCCATGTCGTCCGCTCGGCCTTCGAGCTCCCGGGGCGGCCCGAGAGCGTCCGGGCGGCGGCGCCGCGAGTGAACGAGATCTACCAGCGCCTGCTGGACCGGCTGAACGAGGAGATCCACCGGCACAGACGCACCTGACACGTGGAGGTAGGCATGAGCACTTCCAGCACGGCAGGACCCGTCAACCTGTTCGACGCGGACCTGGTGCGCGATCCGTTCGGGGGCTACTCGCGCCTGCGGGAGCGGGCCCCGATGGCACGCGGCTCCTTCCCCGGCCTGGACTCCCCGGTCTGGCTCGTCACGCGCTACGACGACGTCAAGACCGTGCTGGGCGACCGCCGGTTCGTCAACAACCCGGCCAACGTGCCGGGAGCGGACGTGCACAACCTCCGCGAGCAGCTCATCGAGGCCCGCGGGATCCCGCGCGAGTACGCCGCGTACCTCCTCGACAGCGTCCTCGACGCCGACGGCGACGACCACCTCCGGCTGCGCAGGCTGGTCTCGCGCGCCTTCACCGCCCGCCGGGTGGCGGAGCTGCGGCCCCGGGTCGAGCAGATCACCGAGGACCTCCTCGACCGGCTGCCCGGCCATGCCGAGGACGGCGTCGCCGACCTGATCGAGCGCTTCGCCTACCCCCTGCCGATCACCGTCATCTGCGAGCTGGTCGGCATCCCCGAGGAGGACCGCCCGCTGTGGCGGGAGTGGGGCAGGAGCCTGATCTCGCTCGAACCGGGGGCGCTGAGCGAGCCGCTGCGGCACATGGTGACCTACATCCGGGAACTCATCGCCCGCCGCCGGGCCGAGCCTGCCGGCGACCTGCTGACCGGCCTGATCCGCGCCCATGACGAGGACGGCGACCGGCTGACCGACACCGAGATGGTCACCATGGTCCTCACGCTCGTCCTCGCCGGGCACGAGACCACCGCCCACCTGATCGGCAACGGCACCGCCGCCCTGCTGACCCACCCGGACCAGCTCGCCGCGCTCCGGGCCGACCCCGGACTGCTGCCGCGCGCCGTGCACGAGCTGATGCGCTGGTGCGGGCCCGTCCAGGGCACCCGGCTCCGGTACGCGGCCGAGGACGTCGAGATCGGCGGCATGACCGTACGCCGGGGCGAACCGGTGATGGCGGTGCTGGTGTCGGCCAACTACGACCCCCGGCGCTTCGACGACCCCGACCGGCTCGACGTCACCCGCGAGCCCGACGGCCACAAGGAGGTCCACGTCGGCTTCGGCCATGGCCTGCACTACTGCCTGGGCGCCGCGCTGGCCCGGCAGGAGGGCGAGGTGGCCTTCGACGCCCTGCTGCGCCGCTACCCCCGGCTCGAACTGGCGGTCGCGCCGGAGGACCTCGACCGGCAGTTCCTCCCGTTCTCCTGGCGCCTGGCCCGCCTTCCCGTACGCCTGGGGACATGAAGGACATCAGGCGAAAATCTGGGCAATCCTACGTTTGCCCGTGAAGGGCATACACAGGTGTGCTTTACTGCTCGCGACGGGCGGCATCTCCGGGGCCGCCCGCGCGTAGCTCTGCTCCCCCGCACACCAGGAGATCCCTCATGCCCGACGCCCTCCGGGCCGCGACACTGGATGAGGAACTCGACGCCCGGCTCGCGAACACGAAGCCGCCTGCCGAGGTGGAGGAACTCGTCCGCGCCGCACTGGGCGCCGCGCCGCCGAAGGACGCGCCGGACGTCTCCGGGATCTACCTGGGGGCGGTGAGCGTCCGGGGGTTCCGCGGCATCGGCAGGGCCGCCCGCCTGCCTTTGACGCCCGGCAACGGGCTCACCCTCGTCACCGGCAGGAACGGCTCGGGGAAGTCCAGCTTCGCCGAGGCCGTCGAGATGGCGCTCACCGGTGAGAACTCCCGGTGGAGGGACCGGTCGCAGATCTGGACGGGCGGGTTCGCCAACCTCCACGCAGGCGTCTCACCGGAGATCGAGGTCGAGCTGGCGATCGCGGGTGACAGCGAACCGAGCGTGGTCAGGCTCGGGTGGACCGGTGACAGGCACGACGCCACGGCCGCGACCGTCGTCCGCCCCGGCCGGCCGGAGGCGCCGCTCACCGCTCTCGGGCTGGCGGGGGCTCTGGCCGATTTCCGGCCCTTTCTCCCGTACGCGGAGCTGGGCACCGCGCTCGACAAGCCGACGGAGATCCACGACAAGATCTCCGCGATCCTGGGCCTGGGGCGGCTGGCCGCGGCCTGCAAAGCCCTGCACGACCAGGCGCTGGCGCTCGACAAGACGGCACGCAAGCCGCGTCAGGGTCTTCCCCCGCTGCTCGCGCGGCTCGCGGGTAGGGCCGACCCGAGGGCCGCGACGGCGCACGCCGAACTGAGCAAGGCCCGCCCCGACCTGTCCGTCGTCGAGGCACTGGTGACAGGCGAGCGGGCACGAGACGCCGCGCACGAGGCGCTGCGCCGGCTCGCGGACCTCACCGGACCCGCCGAGCAGGCGGTCCGGGAGGCCTCCGAGCGCCTGCGTCGCGCGCGCCGCGCCGCGGAGCGGCTCAGGCAGTCCGCGGCCGAGGACGCCGGAAGGCGGGCCGATCTGCTCGATCTCGTGCTGGCCCACCATCGGCGGCATCCGGATGATCCCTCCTGCCCGGCCTGCGGCACCCCTGACGCCCTCGGTGAGTCCTGGGCCGCGCGGGCGGCCCAGGAGGTCACCCGGCTCCGGCGGGAGGCCGCGGACGCGACGGCGGCCGTGCAGGAGGTGCGGGACGCGGGCGAGGCCGCGCGCAGGCTCGTCGCCGACCCGCCACCCGGCCTGCCCGAACGGCTGACCGGTCTGTGGCAGGCATGGGCGGCCTGCCGCGAGCACGGCGACCCCGACGTCTTCGAGGCCGCCGGGCTGCGGCTGGCGGCCGAGTGCGCGGCCGTACGGGAGGAGGCCCGCCGCCGGCTCGCGGAGCTGGACGGCGACTGGCAGGAGGTCGCGCCGGAGCTGGCCGCCTGGTGCAGGGACGCCCGTGCGGGGCAGGAGGCGAAGGCGCGGCTCGCGCTGGTGAAGAAGGCCGACGCCTGGGCCCGCGACCTGCACGACACGCTGCGGGCCGAGCGGATGGCGGCACAGGGGCAGGAGGCGCGCCTCTACTGGCAGATCATGCGCGGGCACAGCAACGTGGCGCTGCGGGAGATCCGCCTGGAAGGCAGGGGCAACCTGCGCCGCGCGGAGCTGAGCGTGGCCGTGGACGACATTCCCGGTGCGGCGCTCGGGGTGATGAGTCAGGGCGAGTTGCACGCGCTTGCCCTGGCACTGTTCCTCCCCCGCGCCCTCGTCGACCGCAGCCCCTTCCGTTTCCTGGTCATCGACGACCCCGTCCAGTCGATGGACCCCGAGAAGGTGGACGGGCTGGCGCAGCTGCTCGACGAGGTCGCCAGGCATCGCCAGGTGGTCGTCTTCACGCACGACACGCGGCTGCCGCAGGCGATCCGGCGCCTCGGAATCGAGGCCACCATCCTCGAGGTCCGGCGCGGAGAACGATCCGAGATCGAGATCGCCGTCGACCTCGACCCGGTGGAGCGCGCGCTGCAGGAGGCGCGGGGCGTGGCGCTGAACCCCCGGCTCCCCCGCAACGTGGGCCAGACGGTCCTGCCCGGACTGTGCCGGGTGGCGCTGGAGACGGCGTTCGTGGAAGCGGCCCGCCGGCGGCTGTTGTCTGAAGGGGTCGACTACGCGGAGACCGAACGCGGCATCGCCGCCGCCCGGTCGACCGGCGACATCGCCGCCCTCGCCCTCGGCGTACGGCGCGAGGACGTGCCCGGCCGGCTGGACCGCCGCTTCGGCGACTGGGCGAGCGCGGTCTATCGCGCGTGCAACCAGGGCAGTCACAACCCGCAGCGCTTCTACGAGATCCTGCGCGGGCACGGCAGGGATCCGATCGGGAACGTCACCCGGCTCGCCCGTGGTCTGCGGGAGGCCCGCTGATGTCCCGGTGTCTCACGTTCCTCGACGACGCCGACGCCCTGCTGAGCGCCAGGGGAGACAGAACGTGGCCGCGGGCGGCCGCGTTCCTCATCCGGCTGGCCCTGGAGGCATGCCTGGCCGACTACTGGTCGAGGACGGCGCCGGGCCTGGAGCGCTGCGACACGCACGCCCAGATCGTCTGCCTCAAGGGCTACCGCGATCCCGACACCGCCCGGCTGGCGGCGCGGTGCTGGGCCGCGCTCAGCCGCGCCTGCCACTATCACGGATACGAGCTCAGCCCCACGGCCGCCGAGCTGCGCGGCCTGCACACGGAGGTGAGGGCGCTGGCCGGGCGCCTGCGGTGACGGCCCCGCCTTCCCGGGACTGTCGGATCATCCGAGTCGCAGAGTGCCATCGAACAGGCCGGCGAAACCGGCCGCGACCAGGCTCTCGCTCATCTCCCGCGCGGCCCGCATCGCGTCCTCGAATTCGAGCAGCCCGCGGAACGCCTCGCCGTACCTGCGCTGCTCCTCGACGGCGAGACGGGGCAGCTGGGCACGGCGGGGATCGACGCGCATCGAGGAGCCGAGCCTGGTCGAGGTGCCGGCGGCGGCGCGCAGGCATCCGGCGAGGAAGTGCGGGTCGAGCCGCTCGGGGTCGGCCCGGATGAGCAGGAGCTGGGCGCCGAGCACCGCGCCGGTCTCCGTCATCACGCGCGGCACGGGGCCGCTTCCCGCGATGAGCGGCGCGACCACGTCCCCGGCCTCGATCCGCACCTGACCGGTCACGTCGGCCGTACGGCCACTCGGCGCCCGGCCGAGCAGCAGGTCCTTGGCGGTGAGCACCGCAAGATCGCCCTCGTCCGGCATTTTCAGGGGCCCCTGCATGATCGCCACCACGCCCGCGCGGGCGAGCTCGCCGAGGCTGGTCATCGGCAGCTCCCCACGCCCGCCCGGGACCAGCCGGGGCAGGCCCGTCCCGAGGCCGCGGAGCAGCTCCTCGGTCTTCTCCCGCACCGCCGCGTACCCCGCGGGGTCGGCCTGCCCGGTGGAGGACACCCGGTGGCCGGTGCTCAGGTCCACCTCCTCGTCGAGGAGGTCGATGATCCTGACGCTTCCGCTGCCCGCGGGCAGCTCGGCGCCGTCGACGAAGGCCTGCCACGCCTTGTCCGCCAGGACGAGGTCCTCGCCCGCGTCGACCATCAGCACGTCGGACGGCGGGCTGTCTCCCGGCACCGGCCGGCGCAGCACCCACAGATCGGGCGCGCCGCTGGAGGCGGGAGCGGCTCCGGGGGAGAGCGTGATGACCGCCCTCAGCGCGCCCGCACGCAGCAGGTTGCCCCGGATCCGCCTGCCGGGGCGCCTGGCGGCCGCGGTGCCCGGCATCATGACGACCACCAGGCCGCCCGGTTTCACGTGGGCGAGGCAGTGCTGCACCCAGGCCAGCTCCGACTCGCCGCGCGGAGGCAGGCCGTACTCCCATCGGGGGTCGCTGGTCAGCTCCTCGTATCCCCATCCGCGCTCGTTGAACGGCGGATTGCAGACCACCACGTCGGCGAGCTCGCCGGGGAAGGCGTCGGCCCGCAGCGAGTCGCCGGCCGCGACGGTGCCCGCGGTGTCCGCGAACCGCAGGCGGATCCCGGCCAGACGCGCCGCGCTCTCGTTGAGCTCCTGGCCCAGGGCCCGCGAGGCGCCGGAGGCGAGCAGCAGCGTGCCGATCCCGCAGGCGGGGTCGAGGACCGTCGCGCCGGCGGTGCCGCCGAGCCTGGCCATCAGCTCGGCGACGGGACGCGGCGTGGCCAGCAGCCTGCGCGAGTGCAGCTCGGCGTAGCGGTCGCAGATGCCCCGGAAGGCCGCCACCGGGCCCTCGGCCTCGCCCACCTCGGCGATGGCCCTGACCAGGCCGGCGTCCACGACGACCCCGTCGGGCGCCTGCGCCGGTAGCCGCCGGAGCAGGGAGTCGTCGTCCAGGCGGAGCAGCTTCCGCCATGCCGCGGGATCCTGCCGGACGGACAGCAGCAGGGCCCCAGCGTGGGCGACGGCGTCGCCGAGCCGGATGTCGTCGGTGCCGGCCCGCAGCCGCTGCCAGAGCCGCTCGATCGGCGCGACCTCGACGTACCGGCCGTGGCGGCGCAGCCACGCCTCGACGTCCGCGAGCGAGAAGGCCGGGCTGCTCGCCGTGCCTCCGACCGGCTGCGGGAAGTCCTCGAACCGCTTGCGCCAGTTGCTCACCGCGGCCCTGCCGACGTCGGCGAGCCGCGCGATGTCGGCCGCGTTGACCGTGATGTCGTCGCGCCTCATCGCAGCCGAACCCCCGGAATCGTCCACGCCCGTCAGCATGCCAGGTTCACACCGATCTCGGCGTCTTCAAGCACACTGTCCCTGTTACGCTGCCGTGGAGGAACGGGTTCGGTGGCTGGAACGCACCCTCGCCGAGTCCGGCCACCCCGGAAGCCTCGCCGAAGTGCTGGTCGAGGCCCGTTCCCGGCTGAGCCACCTCGTCATCGGCCCCACCGGCGTGGGACGCGCTGCTCGCGCTGGACGACTTCGCCCGTGCCCGCTCCTCCGGCGCGTGATCCCGCCCGGCATGCTCGCCATGCGCGAGTCCGCGACGGTCACCGGCAGCGCCAGGTTCAGCCGGCGCGACCGGCAGGATCTATGTCGGCTATCTCGGCGATCATCTGCCGAACACCCGCACCAACTGACTTACGACCAGGTCAGCCGGTCGCGCCGGGCAGTCCCTGACCGGCGATGAGGGGCTCCAGCGTGAGGCCCTCGTGTTCGCGCTGGATGGAGCGCATGCGCCACTGGTCGGTGAACACGGCGAGCAGGGCCTGGTCGCGGCTGCGGGTCAGCACCTCCGCGCCGCGCTGGCGCCGCAGCACCTCCGCTGACTCGGCGTCGGTCCGGAGGGCGAGGGTGTACTCCAGCCGGTCGAGGACGATCTCCGCGCCGAACTCGACGGCCAAGCGGTGCTGCACGACCTCGAACTGCATGGGCCCGACCGCCGCGAGCACGGGGGCCTGGTCGCCGCGCAGGTCGGAGCGCAGCACCTGGATCACGCCCTCGCCGTCGAGCTGGTCGATGCCGCGGCGGAACTGCTTGGCCTTGGCGGTGCTGCGGGACCGGGCCACGGCGAAGTGCTCGGGGGCGAAGCTGGGGATGGGCGGGAACTCCACCTGCTTCCCCTCATACAGCGTGTCCCCCGGTCGCAGCGCGGTGGCGTTCACCAGCCCGACGACGTCTCCCGGGTACGCCTCGTCGATTGTGGCGCGCTCCTGGCCGAACACCGACTGGGCGTACTTGGTGGCGAACGGGCGGCCGGTGGCCGCGTGGGTGAGCACCATGCCGCGCTCGAACCGGCCGGAGCAGACCCGGACGAACGCGATGCGGTCGCGGTGGGCGGGGTCCATGTTGGCCTGCACCTTGAACACCAGGCCGGAGAACGGCGCGTCCAGCGGCCGGACCGCGCCCTCGACGTCCGGCCGGGGGGCCGGGGCGGGGGCGAGGTCGACGAGCACGTCCAGCAGCCGGGCCACGCCGAAGTTGGACAGCGCCGCGCCGAACAGCACCGGCGTCGACTCGTGCGCCTCGAACGCCTTCTGGTCGTGCTCGGCGCCGATCGCGGCGAGCAGGTCGGCCTCCTCCCCCGCGCGGGCCCAGTCGGCCCCGAGCTCGGCCGCGGCCTGCTCGGGGGTCAGCTCGGTCTCCAGCGCCTTGGTGGCGCCGCCGGGGGTGCGGGTGTAGCGGACCGCGCGGCCCTCCAGCCGGTCGACCACGCCGTGGAAGTTCCCGGCGGCGCCGATCGGCCAGGTGACCGGCGTGGGACGCAGACCGGTACGCTCCTCGATCTCGTCGAGCAGCTCCAGCGGCTCGCGGCCCGGCCGGTCCCACTTGTTGACGAACGTGATGACGGGGATGCGGCGGTGGCGGCAGACCTCGAACAGCTTCATGGTCTGCGGCTCCATGCCCTTGGCCGCGTCGAGCAGCATGACCGCGCAGTCGACCGCGGCCAGCACACGGTAGGTGTCCTCGGAGAAGTCGGCGTGGCCGGGCGTGTCGACCAGGTTGAACACGTGATCGCGGTAGTCGAAGCGCAGCGCGGCCGAGGTGATGGAGATGCCGCGGGCCCGCTCCATCTCCATCCAGTCGGACGTCACGCCCCGCCGGCCGGCCTTGCCGTGCACCGCTCCCGCCTGGGTGATCGCCGAGGCGTGCAGGGCGAGCGCCTCGGTCATCGTGGACTTTCCGGCGTCCGGGTGGCTGATCACCGCGAACGTGCGGCGGCGGGCCGCCTCACCCGTGGCGGTGCTCATCGCCACATCACCCTGCCGGCGCGGGCGCGGGTCGTCGTGGTGCGGTCGTGCGTGCAGGCCATCCGGGCTCCCAAACAGCGGTGGACGGTTGAGGTTACCGCGCCGGGCGCCGCGCCCCGGAATCGGCGCCGCCCGGCCATCGGCGGGCGCCGCCTGAGGGTGGCACTCGCGATACCGGCATCGGCCGATTCTGGCCCTTCCCGCCGTGGCCGGAGAGGCTCTGGCCGGGACCCACCACCACGACCAGGAGACGAAGCATGTCCTTTCTCGCAACGGAACCGGCCGGGACCACCGTGCGGGGGCGCCGCCGCTGGCTCGCTCTCCCGGTGATCCTCGTCGGCACGTTCATGACGATCCTCGACTTCTTCATCGTGAACGTCGCCATCCCCTCGGCCCAGGCCGAGTTGCACGCCACCGACGCGCAGATCCAGTTCGTGGTCGCCGGATACGGCATGGCGTACGCGTCGGGCCTGATCACGGGCGGCCGTCTCGGCGACCTGTACGGCAGGCGCAGGGTGTTCGCGATCGGCCTGGCCGGGTTCACCGCCGCGTCCGCGATGTGCGGGCTGGCGACGGGCCCGATGATGCTCCTGGCCGCCCGCGTCCTGCAGGGGATCGCGGCGGCGCTGATGTTCCCGCAGGTCCTGTCCGTCATCACCGTCACCTACACGGGCGACGACCGGCCCAGGGCGTTCGCGGGGTACGGCGCCGCGCTCGGCCTGGCCACCGTCGGCGGGCAGGTCCTCGGCGGCCTGCTCATCGCGGCGGACGTGCTCGGCCTGGGCTGGCGCGCCTGCTTCCTGGTGAACCTGCCCGTCGGCGTGGTCACGCTGCTCCTGCTGCGCCTCGTGCCCGAGTCGCGCTCCGAGACCGCGCGCACGCTCGACCTGACGGGCGTGGTCCTCGTCGTGCCCGCCCTGCTGCTCCTGCTGGTGCCGCTCGTGGAGGGCAGGCAGGAGGGCTGGCCCGGCTGGACCTTCGCGTCGCTGGCGGCGAGCGCCGCGATGTTCGCCCTGTTCGCGGTCCAGCAGCTGCGCCTGTCGCGGGCCGGCGGCGCCCCGCTGGTGGAGCCGTCGTTGTTCCGGTCCCGGTCGTTCACGGCCGGCCTGGCCACCGTGCTCGCGGTCTACGGCGGCATGGCCTCGTTCATGCTCGTCATCGCGCTGTACGTGCAGGACGGGCTGGGCCGCTCCCCTCTCGGCGCCGGCCTGGTGTTCCTCCCGATGGGCATGGCGTTCTTCGCCACCTCGGCGAACGCCGCGAGGTTCACCCGCCTGCTTGGCCGCCGTACGCTCACGGCCGGCGCGCTCCTCGTCGTCGCGGGGGAGGGCTGCCTCGCGCTGGTCACCCGGAACGCCGGCGCGGCGGTGAACCTTCCGCTGTACGAGGCGCTGATGGCCGTGGCGGGAGCGGGGATCGGCATGGTCGGCGCCCCGCTGCTGTCGCAGGCGCTTTCCGGCGTCGGCCCCGGCGACGCGGGTTCGGCCTCCGGCGTGCTGTCCACGGTCCAGCAGATGGCCGGGGCGCTCGGCGTGGCGATGATCGGGATCGTCTTCTTCGGCGTCCTGGGCGGCGCCGGAGGAGAGGCCGCCTCCCCCCAGGCGTACGGCAGGGCGTTCGCGGCGAGCCTGGTCTGCCTCGGGGCGCTGGCCGCGGCCGCCGCGGTGCTCACGGTGCCGGACCGGTGGTGGGGCGGGCCGGCCTCTTCTGCCGGGCACGCCGGTTCGCGATGATGGAGGAACGCGGGCGACCGGCGGGGGTGGGATGGGCGGCGAGACCGGGCACGACAACAGGCGCGAGCTGGCGCGGTTCCTGCGCGACCGGCGGGCCCGGGTGGCGCCGCAGGACATGGGCCTGCCGGTGGGCCCCCACCGCCGGACGAAGGGCCTGCGGCGCGAGGAGGTCGCGGTGCTCGCCGGCCTCAGCCCGACCTGGTACACCTACCTGGAGCAGGGCCGTGACATCAACCCCTCGCCCCAGGTTCTCGACAGCCTGGCCCGCGTGCTCGGTCTCAGCGAGGACGAGCGCCGCTACGTCCACCGGCTCGCGCGCACCCGGCCGGGCAGTGTGGACGGGCCGGTCGTGGGCGACGACCTCGTCGTACGGCTGGTCGAGGCCGCAGGTCGGGGTCCCTGGCCCCTCTACGCGGGCAACCGTTACGGCGACGTCGTGGCGTGGAACCGGGCGGCCACGGAGTGGTACACGGACTTCGGACGGCTGCCGGACTCACGCAGGAACATGCTGTGGTGGCTGCTGACGGACCCCGAGGCGAGGCGACGGCTGCCCGGCTGGGCCGGCGACGCCCTCGACGTCGTCGCCCGGCTGCGCACCGCCTACCCGCTGCTGGCGGGCGACGCGAGGATGAGCGCGCTGGTGGCCGGTCTGCGGGAGGCCAGCCCCGAGTTCCGTCGTTGGTGGGGCGAGCGGCACGTCCACGGCCCGCGGCTGCGGCCTCGCACGATCAGGGCTCCCGGCCTCGGCACGCGGACCTTCCGGCTCGCCCTGGTCGACGTGGTCGACAGCCCAGGGCACTCACTGGTGTTCCACCTGCCCGCACCGGACGGCCGGGAGCCCGGGAGCCGGGACTAGAGACGCTCGATGACGGTCACGTTGGCCTGGCCGCCGCCTTCGCACATCGTCTGCAGGCCGTACCGGCCGCCGGTGCGCTCGAGCTCGTGCAGCAGGGTGGTCATCAGCCGGGCGCCGGTCGCGCCGAGCGGGTGGCCGAGCGCGATCGCGCCGCCGTTGGGGTTGACCCGGGCGGGGTCGGCGCCGGTCTCCTTGAGCCAGGCCAGCACGACCGACGCGAACGCCTCGTTGATCTCGACGACGTCCATGTCGTCGATCGACATGCCGGTCTTCTTCAGCGCGTACGCCGTGGCGGGGATCGGCGCGGACAGCATGCGGATGGGGTCCTCCCCGCGGGCGGACAGGTGATGGATCCGGGCCCGGGGACGCAGGCCGTGCGCCTTCACCGCGGCCTCCGAGGCGATCAGCAGGGCGGCCGCGCCGTCGGAGATCTGCGAGGCGACGGCGGCGGTGAGCCGCCCGCCCTCCTCCAGGGTCTGCAGGCCCGCCATCTTCTCCAGCGAGGTGTCCCGGCGGGGGCCCTCGTCGGCGGTGACGCCCTCGAGAGGGGCGATCTCCCTGGCGAAGCGGCCCTCGTCGGTCCCCCGGATCGCCCGCTGGTGCGACTCGAAGGCGAACGCCTCCATGTCCTCGCGGGAGATGTCCCAGTCCCTGGCGATCATCTCGGCGCCGCGGAACTGCGACACGTCCTGCTTGCCATACCTGGCCTGCCAGCCGCGCGAGCCGACGTACGGCCCCTCGGTGAAGCCGAGGGAGTCGGCGGCGCCGCGCGAGGCGAAGGCGATCGGGATCTGCGACATGTTCTGCACGCCGCCGGCCACGACGAGGTCGCTGGTGCCGGACATCACGGCCTGCGCGGCGAAGTGGACGGCCTGCTGGGAGGAGCCGCACTGCCGGTCGACGGTGACGCCCGGCACCTCCTCGGGCAGCCCGGCGGCCAGCCAGCAGGTGCGGGCGATGTCGCCGGCCTGCGGGCCCACCGTGTCCAGGCAGCCGAAGACCACGTCCTCCACCGCGGCCGGGTCCACCCCGGAGCGCGTCATGAGCTCGGTCAGCACGTGCGCGCCCAGGTCGGCGGGGTGGACGCCGGAAAGGCCTCCGCCGCGCCTGCCCACGGGGGTGCGCACCGCCTCGACGATGTATGCCTCCGCCATCGCACAACTCCTCAGGTTGTTGTCAGGATCCCGTCCAGGACCATCGCTATGTACTGCCTGGCGATCTCCTCGGCCGGCAGCGGGCCGTCACCGCGGTACCAGCTCGCGGCCAGCCACACGGTGTCGCGGATGAAGCGGTAGATGAGGCCGGTGTCGAGGTCGGCCCGGAAGACGCCGTCGGTGACGCCGCGGTCCAGCACCGACAGCCACATCTCACGGAAGCGCCGCTGCGACTCGGTCAGATAGGAGAAGCGCGGGTTCGTCGCGAGGTGCTTGGACTCGTTCTGGTAGATCACGACGGCCGGGCGGTGCCGGTGGATGGTGCGGAACGACTCCACGATCAGCGCCTCGAAGGTCTCCCGCGCGCCGAGGCCGGAGCCGGTCACCTTGTCGTACGCCGCCCACATCTCGGTGAGGAAGGCCGACAGGATCTCGTCGACCATCGACTCCTTGGAGTCGAAGTGGTAGTAGAGACTGCCGCCGAGCATGTCGGCGGCCTCCGCCACCTCGCGGACCGTCGTGGCCGCGTAGCCCCGTGACGCGAACACCTCGGCCGCGGTGGCCAGCAGCTCGGCCCGCCGCTCGGCGCGGGCGGCCGCGGTGCTCTCTGCGTCTCTGCGTCGTGGGCTCATGGGAAAGTTCGACCTCTCAGGGGTGCTGGCTGGAGACCGAGACGACCTCTCCGGTCATGTAGGAGGAGTAGTCGCTCGCGAGGAAGACGATAACGTTGGCGACTTCCCATGGTTCCGCGTGGCGGCCGAAGGCCTCCTTCCCGGTCAGTTCGGCCAGCAGTTCCTCGGTCGTGACCTTGGCCAGGTGCGGGTGCATGGCCAGCGAGGGGGCGACGGCGTTGACCCGCACGCCGTACGACGCCGCCTCGATCGCCGCGCACCTGGTCAGCGCCATGACGCCGGCCTTGGCCGCCGCGTAGTGCGCCTGGCCCTCCTGGGCCCGCCAGCCGATCACCGAGGCGTTGTTCACGATCACGCCGCGGCCGCGCGGCTGCATGCGCGTCAGCGCGGCGCGGGTGCAGCGCATGGTGCCGTTCAGCGTGACGTCGAGAACCCGGCTCCACTGCTCGTCGGTCATCTCGACGAGCCTGGCCGTGCCGCCGAGTCCGGCGTTGTTGACGACCACGTCCGCAGGACCGAACCGCTCCTCCGCCGCGGCGAACAGACGCTGGACCTGTTCCTCGGAGGTGACGTCGCAGGGCACGGCGGTCACCGCGTCCGCGCCGAACTCCTCCTCCAGGGCGGCCAGGCTCTCGCCGAGCCGGCGCTCGTGGGCGTCGCTCACGACGACCCGCGCGCCCTCCTCCAGCATGCGCCGGGCGCAGGCGCCCCCGATACCGGTGCCGGCCGCGGCGGTCACCACCGCCACCCGGTCGCGCAGCAGACCGTGACCGGTCACGTAGGTCGGCATGCCCACCCTCTCCTCAGCGTACGACTCGTGATTTACTCTATCAAATGGTTGTTAGAAAGAATGCGAGGGTCGCATGACAGTGGTGCGTTACGAGCGCCGCGGGCCCGTGGCGGTGGTCACCATGAACCGCCCGGAATACCGCAACGCGCAGAACTCGGCGATGACGTACGCCCTGGACGAGGCCTTCTCCCGGGCGGCGGCCGACGACGAGGTCAAGGTGATCGTGCTGGCCGGCGAGGGCAGGCACTTCTCGGCCGGGCACGACATCGGCACGCCGGGCAGGGATGCCCACGTCTCGTTCGAGCGCAGGGCGGGCCTGTGGTGGGACCACGTCGGCAAGGAGGGCGCCGAGAGCCGCTTCGCCCGGGAGTCGGAGGTCTACCTGGGCATGTGCCGGCGGTGGCGGGAGATCCCCAAGCCGGCGATCGCCATGGTGCAGGGCGCCTGCATCGCGGGCGGGCTCATGCTCGCCTGGGTCTGCGACCTGATCGTCGCCTCCGACGACGCGTTCTTCGCCGACCCCGTCGTACGCATGGGCATCCCGGGCGTGGAGTATTTCGCCCACCCCTGGGTCATGCCGCCCAGGATCGCCAAGGAGTTCCTGTTCACCGGCGACCGGATGCCGGCCAGGCGCGCGTACGAGGTGGGGATGGTCAACCGGGTCGTGCCGCGCGACGACCTGGAGACCGAGACGTTCGCACTGGCCGAGAAGATCGCCACGATGCCGCGCATGGGCCTGGCGCTGACCAAGAAGGCCGTCAACCAGGCCGAGGACCTGCAGGGCATGCACGCCGGCATGGACTCGGTCTTCGGCCTGCACCACCTCGCCCACGCCCACAACGCCGAGACCTCGGCCGACTCCCTGGCCGGGATGGACCCCAAGAGCATGAAGGCGGCCGCCGATGGATCTTGACCTCTCGCCGGTGGAGCCGTTCCGCGCCGAGGTGCGCGCCTGGCTCCGCGCGCACGTCCCCGCCACTCCCCTGCCGTCCCTGGAGACCGAGGAGGGCTTCGCCGCCCACCGCGCCTGGGAGCGCGAGCTGCACGCGGCCCGCCTGTCGGTGGTGTCGTGGCCCGAGGAGTACGGCGGCCGGAACGCCTCCCCGCTGGAGTGGCTGGTCTTCGAGGAGGAGTACTACGCGGCCGGTGCGCCGGGGCGGGTCAGCCAGAACGGCATCAACCTGCTCGCGCCCACCCTGTTCCAGCACGGCACGCCCGAGCAGCTCGCCCGCGTCCTGCCGTCGATGGCCTCCGGCGAGGTGATCTGGGCCCAGGCGTGGTCGGAGCCGGGCGCGGGCAGCGACCTCGCGTCCCTGCGCGCGACCGCGACCCGCATCGACGGCGGCTGGCTGCTGAACGGCCAGAAGACGTGGAGCTCGCGGGCCGCCTTCGCCGACTGGGGCTTCGGGCCGTTCCGCTCCGACCCGCAGGCCGAGCGGCACCGGGGGCTGACCTACCTCATGTTCCCGCTCGACGCCGAGGGGATCACGCGCAGGCCGATCGGCCGCATCGACGGCAAGCCGGCCTTCGCCGAGCTGTTCTTCGACGACGTGTTCGTCCCCGACCGCGACGTGATCGGCGAGCCGGGCGCGGGCTGGCGGGTCGCGATGAGCACGACGGGCAACGAGCGCGGGCTCACCCTGCGCAGCCCCGGCCGCTTCCTGGCCGCCGCCGACCGGCTGGTGGAGCTGTGGCGCGAGCGCGGCGACCCCGCCGACACCGCGCTGCGCGACCGGGTGGCCGACGCGTGGATCAAGGCGCGCGCCTACCGGCTCAAGGGCTTCGAGACGATCTCCCGTACGGAGGACGTCGGCGCCGAGTCCAGCGTCAACAAGATCTTCTGGTCGGAGCTGGACGTGGCGCTGCACGAGACGGCCCTCGACCTGCTCGGCCCGGACGGCGAGCTGGCGGGCGAGTGGCTGGAGGGATACGTCTTCTCCCTGGCCGGCCCGATCTACGCCGGGACCAACGAGATCCAGCACAACGTGATCGCCGAGCGTGTGCTCGGCCTGCCGAAGGCGGGAAGCCGATGAGATTCGTCCTCGACGCCGAGCAGCGGCTGTTCGGCGAGACCCTCGGCAAGCTGCTCACCGAGGCGGCCGTGCCCGGGATGGTCCGCGACTGGGCGGCCGGGCGGCGCGAGGGCGGCCTCGCGCTGTGGCGCACGCTGGCCGAGGCCGGGGTGTTCGCGATCGCCGTGCCCCAGTCTGCGGGAGGGGCCGCCGGAGACGCCGGGCCGCTGCCGGTCGAGCTGGTGACCGCGTTCCACGAGCTCGGCAGGCACGGCGTGCCCGGGCCGTACGCCGAGACCGTGGCCGCCGCCGTGCTGCTCGACCGGCTGGGCGAGCAGGCCCTGGCGAGCCGGTGGCTGCCGCCGATCGCCGAGGGAACGGCCGTGGTCACGCTCGCGCTGCCCCCGGCCGTGCCGTACGCGCTGGACGCGGACGCCGCTGACCTGGCGTTGCTGGCGGACGGCGAGCGGCTGTGCGCCGCCGTCCCCGGCGAGGCCCGCGCGTCGCTCGACCCCGCCCGGCGGCTGTTCCCCGTCAGACCGGGCGAGGTGCTGGCCGAGGGACCGCACGTGGCGGCCGCCGCCGCCGAGGCGTACGACATGGGCGTGCTCGCCTGCGCGGCTCAGCTCGTGGGGACCGGACGCCGCCTGCTGGAGGTGTCGGTGGACTACGCGAAGGCCCGGCGGCAGTTCGGCCGGCCGATCGGCGAGTTCCAGGCGGTCAAGCACCACCTGGCCGACGCCCTGGTCGGGCTGGAGTACGCCCGCCCGCTGGTGCACGGCGCCGCCCTGGCGTACGGCACGCCGGACTTCACCCGCGACGTGTCGTCGGCCAAGGCCGCGGCGTCCGAGGCGGCCTACGCGGCGGCGAAGATCGCCCTCCAGGTGCACGGCGCGATCGCCTACACCGACGAGTACGACGCCAGCCTCCTCATTCGCAGGGCCCGCGCCCTGCACACGGCGTGGGGCTCGCCCTCGGACCACCGGGCCCGGGTGATGGCCTCACTGGCACGGTGAGGCAGGTCACAGCACGCGGGTCACAGCACGCGGGTCACAGCACGCGGGTCACAGTACGCGGATCGAGGAGATGAGGCGGTTGACGTCCGGCAGGTAGTCCTGCGCGGGGTCGGGCATCCTGACGTAGAGGTAGGCGGGCCGTTCCTTCCCGGTGTCGATCAGAACCAGGGTCTGCAACTCGCTCCGGATCGCCGTGTCCGCCTTGGCGCCCATCCTGGTCTGCCGGACGAGCACCCACGCCTCGCGGCCGTCGACGGTCAGCGGCTGCGAGACCAGGTCCACGAAGATGGTGTCGGGTGAGTAGATCCAGGTGAAGGTCTCCATCTGGGCCATCGCCGCCTGGAAGAGCCTCCGTTCTCCCTTGTAGCTGAAGAACAGCTCCGGGCTCAGCCGGTCGGAGCCGTACAGGGCGAACCAGCCCCGCTCCGGCCGGGACTCCACCCACAGGCTGAGCGTCCGCCCGGCGGCGCCCGGCAGCTGCTCCCGGCTCGGCGACGCCCACCCACCGCCCAGCCGGGCGTAGGACAGTCCCGCCGCGCGGTCGGTGAGCCGCCCGATCACCGGGGACGACTTGCCCGGATAGCGCGGCAGCTTCATGATGTCGTCGCTCTGCGCGAGCTCCATCGCCGGCCCCATCGGCGCCGGCCGGTAGGTCGACCGATCGCCGGGTGTCACGGTGCACGACGCGATGTGGTTGGTGTCCGCGGCGACGGTCTCGCCCTTGATCTGCATCTCGCAGCGGACCAGGAGTCCGCCCGCCGCGGTGGCGATCACGGACACCGGCTGGCCGGCGTGGACGTCGATGTCCCGGTGGAGCGGCAGGCCGACATCCTTCATCTCCTCGCGGCGACCGCCGGGCAGTTCCAGGGCGACGTCGGCACGCCCGTGGCCGTCGATCAGATAGGTCACGGTGACCGGGCCGGTGAGCGGAGCCGCTACGCGGGCCGCCGAACCGATGGCGAACACACCGCCGTAGCAGAACAGGATGGCGGCGCCCAGGCCGCTCACCCAGCGGGGCACGGGGGCGCGCATCCGGCGGCCCTCACGGGAGTACGGCATCAGCTCGCCTCCGCCAGCCCGGTGGCCGCTTGTTCCGGAGCCAGGGCGAGCCCGGCTCTGCGCGCCCGGCGCACGCTGGCGCGCAGCACCTCCTCCACCCTGCGCGCCTCCTCCGTCAGCCCGGCGATCTGGGCGACGGCCAGTTCGTCCCTGACGGTCCGCGCGAGGAGCTCCCGGTAGGCCTCGCTGCGTTCCGACAGCCGGCGCGCCGTCTCCCACTGCCGCAGTGCCTCGTCGGCGGCTCCGGCCTGGGCGGCGTACTCCTCCAGCGCGGCGACGCGCCGGGTCACCGCCTCGGTCGCCAGGCCGAGGGCCTGCGCCTGCGCGCCGAGCATGTCGGCGATCCTGCGGTCCTCCCGGTGCGGCACGCCCTCGTGCTCGGCCCGCAGCGCCTCCACCTGGGCGAGCGTGAGAGCGATCTCCCAGAGCTGGGCGGGCAGCGTCACGGCGTTGCGGACGTCGTCGAGCAGCCCGGCCCGGTTCACCTCCGATCCGAGCACCGCCCCGACCGCTTCACGCGCCCGCTCCAGCAGATCGGCCGCCGCCTCGCCGAGGTCCTGTGGGCGTACGTACCGCCCGTGCAGGGTCCGGGCGAGCCGCGCGGCGGGCCCTTCCCCGCACCGCCACAGCAGTACGCCGAAGACGACCGGCATGAGGCACCCGCACAGCAACAGGAACGCGCCCAGCCCCGGGCCCCATGCGATCGAGGCCGCGGCCAGCCCCGCCAGCACGGTCTGGGCGGCCAGTCCCGCCCACATGACGGCGCCGCCGTAGAACCGGCCCATCACGGCGGGCAGGAGCGTCCACACCGGTGCGTACGACAGGCAGAGCCCGGCGTCCCGGACGGTACGCCCGCCGAACCGCGGTTTCCCCGGTGGAGCACCGGGCGGACGCAGCACGCCGGCGTCGCTCAGCAGGAGCCTGCGCTGACGCTCGGGCACCTCGGGATCGATGATCGGTTCCGGCACGCGTCCATCCTGTGTCCGCACCGGACCGGGCCTCAAGATCCCTGCCGGAAACGGAATCAGTCGGAGACAAAGCGGCCGAGGCCACGCAGGACCTCGGCGGCCTGGGTGACGACGGAGTCGATCAGCTCCTCACACGAGGGCAGGTCGTCGATGAGCGCGACGACCTGGCCGGACGCCATCACGCCGAGGTCGGGGCGGCCGTCCACCATGGCGGCCTTGAGCAGCATCGGGGTGTTGGCCGCCATCAGCACCTGTGACCAGCTCAGCTCCTTGCCGTGCTTCATGGCCAGGCCGTCGCGGATCATGGCGGGCCACGACATGCCGGAGATCGTCTTGAAACGCGCCGCGTTGCGCACCGCCCGGACCAGGCCGGACACCGTCCCCGACCGCTCCAGCCCGTCCACCAGTTCGGTGCGCAGCACCCTGTGCGGCATCCCGTCCACCTGGTGGGTGACGACGGTCTCCGACATGCCGAGGTAGGTCCGCTTCACCGTGTCGGGCACCGAACTGTCGGCGGTCAGCAGGAACCGCGTGCCCATCGCCACGCCCGCCGCGCCGTACGCCAGGGCGGCGGCCAGGCCGCGTCCGTCGAAGAAGCCGCCCGCGGCGATCACGGGGATGTCGACGGCGTCCACGACCTGGGGCAGCAGCAGCGTGGTGGCGACCGCGCCGGTGTGGCCGCCGCCCTCGCCGCCCTGCACCAGCACGGCGTCGGCGCCCCAGGCGGCGACCTTCTCCGCGTGCCGCCGGGCGCCGACGGACGGGATCACCACGATCCCGGCGTCCTTCAGCTTCTCGATCAGCTCCCGGCGCGGGGCCAGCGCGAACGAGGCCACCTTCACCCGGTTCTCGATGAGGAGGTCGACGCGCTCGCCCGCGTCTCCGGCGTCGGCGCGCAGGTTCACCCCGAACGGCGCGTCGGTGCGCGAGCGGACCTCGTCGATGGCGGCGGCGAGCCGGCCGACGGTCATCGTGGCCGAGGCGAGGATGCCGAGGCCGCCGGCGTTGGCGACGGCGGAGACCAGCCGGGGACCGGCCACCCAGCCCATGCCCGTCTGCACCACCGGGTGGCGCACGCCGGTCAGGCGCGTGAGCGGGGTGTCCAGCGTCGGCCCGATCACGCCTTCACCTCCCGGTCGCGCAGTCCCTCCGGGTCGAGCACCTCGCGGATGAGGCGCAGCTCCTCGTCGGTCGGCTGCCGCGTCTCCGGTACGTCGCCCTCGATGACCAGGTCGAAGCCGGTGGCCGCCCGCACCCGCTCGACCTCGACGCCGGGATGCGTCGAGAGCAGCCGCATCGAGCCGTCGGGGGTGCCGAAGTCGAACACGGCGAGATCGGTCACCACCCGGCGCAGGTCGTGGAAGCGGGCGGCCACCGGGCCCAGCGCGGCGGCGCGGTCGTGTCCGACGCCGCTGACCACGTCCACCTCCGGCACGAACACGCGGGTGGACTGCCTGGGGATCCAGTAGCTGGTCGGATTGCAGATCGTGTTGCCGGGAGCCCCGCGCACGCCGAGGAGCTGCGACTTCGGCCGCGTCCAGTCGCCGATGGCCGAGATGTTCGTGTTGCCGTGTCCGTCGATCTGGGAGGCGCCCATCATCACGTGCCTGCGCCCGTTCTGCACCAGCCACAGGTGCTCGCGGAACGGCAGCCAGCCTTCCACCGCCCCGGCGGGGGCGCCGAACGGCACCGCCTCGGCGGTCAGCAGCGCGCCGCCGTCCGTGGTCAGCAGACCGGGCTCGAACGTGAGCCGGGCCAGCCGGGCGCCCAGGATCGAGCAGGTGCCCATCGCCGCCGCCAGGATCTCGCCGTCGCCGCGCCACGCCTCCGCGCAGGCCACAACGCAGACCTCCGCCCGGGTCGCGCTCATCGCCCCTCCTCCTCACGCCACTGCTTCACGGCCTTCCGGTAGGCCGCCTCGTCGCCGGACAGGAACCGCTCCGCGAACGCCGCCCACGCCTCCGGGTCGGCCGCCGAGGCCGCGTAGTGCCGCTGGAACGCCTCGTCGCGGCCCTCTCCGCAATCGGTGAAATGGGCGCCGTCCGGGGTCTCCACGACTCCGGCGACGTGCATGCGGCTGACCAGGAGCGTCTGCGGCGGGCCGCCCAGTTCGCCGGGCTCGACCATCCGGTCGCAGGACACGAAGCACCGCCCGGCCGCCTTGGCGAACAGGTCGTCCATGTACGGATCGGGGCCGAGGTAGCGGCCGTTGCCCCGGGTGTCGGCCACGTCCATGTGCACCAGCGCCACGTCCATCGTGAGCGCGGGCACCGCGACCAGTTCCTCCCCGTCGCCGTACGGCGAGCGGACCGTGCGCAGGCCGGGGTTCACCCGCATGACGTCCGAGCCGAGCCCGGCCCGCGTCGGCAGGAACGGCAGCCGGTGCGCCGCCGCGAGCAGGCCGAACATGAACATGCCCTCGTCATACTCGGTGAACTCGACGGCCCCGCGCTGCCGGGCCGCCCGGAAGTGCGGTTCGAGGGCGATCGAGTCGAGCGTCACGAACGGGGCGACGACCCGGCGCACCTTGCCCGCCGCGCAGAGCAGGCCCACGTCCGGCCCGCCGTACGACACGATCGTCAGGTCCGTCAGCGCGGACCGGCAGACGGCCCGCACCAGCGCCATCGGCTTGCGCCGGGAGCCCCAGCCGCCGATGCCGATCGTCATGCCGCTCTCCAGCGAGCCGACGATCTCCTCGATCGAGGTGACGGCGCCCATCACCGGCCCCCTTCCGTGACGAAGGCGTCCCGGTGCCGGTCGCCCGCGCCCATGAGGTTGAGCTCGAACGTGAAGCCCTGCTCGAACCGGTAGCTGCGCTTGACGTCGACCGGGTCGATGCCGTTGAGCGACTCCTTGGCCCGCCGGATGACGTACGGGTCCTTGGCGGCGATCTGGGCCGCCACCTCCAGCGCCGCGTCGCGCAGGCGCTCGCGCGGCACGACCTCGAGCACCGAGCCGAACGCGTGCAACTCGGCGGCGGTGACGTTGCGGCATGTGTAGACCATCGCGCGCATCAGATGCTGGGGCACCAGCCTGGCGAGGTGGGTGGCGGCGCCGAGGGCGCCCCGCTCCACCTCGGGCAGGCCGAAGTAGGCGTCGTCGGAGGCCACCACGACGTCGGCGTTGCCGGCCAGCCCCACCCCGCCGCCCAGACAGAACCCGTGCACCGCGGCGACCACGGGGACCTCGCACTCGTAGACCGCCGCGAACGCCTCATAGCAGCCGCGGTTGGCGCCCACCAGAGCGTCGAATCCGCTGGTCGCCTGCATCTCCTTGATGTCCACGCCGGCGTTGAACCCGCGGCCCTCGGCCCGCAGCACCACGACGCGGGTCTCCGGGTCGCGCCCGGCCTCCCGTACGGCGTCGGCGAGCTCGAACCATCCGCGTACGGTCAGCGCGTTGACCGGCGGGGCGTCCATCACCACCTCGGCGACGCCCTCACCGTGACGGCTGGTCGAGATTCCCATACGTCACCTTTCCATCTAACATTTGTTAGAAATTACGCTAGCAGAGTGGGTCGCTCCGGGCGACGCCACTTGTCCGCTTGAAGGGGGACCGAGATGATCTGCAGGGACCGAGTGGCGATCGTGACCGGCGCGGGGCGCGGCCTCGGCCGGGAGCACGCGCTGGAGTTCGCCCGCCAGGGCGCGAAGGTCGTGGTGAACGACCTCGGGGTCAGCCTGTCCGGCGAGGGCGGATCGGCGGGACCGGCCGAGGAAGTGGCCGCCGAAATCCGCGCGCTGGGCGGCGAGGCGGTGGCCGACCGGTCCGACATCGCCACGGACGAGGGTGCGCGGCGGCTGGTGACGACCGCCATCGAGCGCTTCGGCCGCCTCGACGTGCTGGTCAACAACGCCGGGTTCCTCCGCGACCGGATGCTGGTCAACCTGTCGGAGGAGGAGTGGGACGCGGTGATCCGCGTGCACCTGAAGGGCCATTTCCTGCCACTCAAGCACGCCGGGCTGCACTGGCGGGCCGAGTCGAAGGCAGGCCGCCCGGTGGACGCGCGGGTGGTCAACACCTCGTCGGGCGCGGGCCTGCTCGGCAGCGTGGGGCAGAGCAACTACTCGGCGGCCAAGGCCGGCATCGTCGGCCTGACCCTGGTCGCGGCGGCCGAGCTGGGCCGCTACGGCGTGACCGTCAACGCCATCGCCCCGGCCGCCCGTACACGGATGACAGAGCAGGTCTTCGCGGAGACGATGGCCGCCCCCGGAGAGGGCGGGTTCGACGCGATGGCCCCGGAGAACGTCTCCCCCCTGGTGGTCTGGCTCGGCTCGGCCGAGTCGAAGGACGTCACCGGCCGGGTCTTCGAGGTCGAGGGCGGCCGGATCTGCGTCATGGAGGGCTTCCGGCACGGCCCGGCCACCGGCAAGGGCGCCCGCTGGGACCCCGCCGAGATCGGGCCGGAGGTGGCGAAGCTGCTCGGCCAGGCCGCCAAGCCGGAGCCCGTCTACGGCGCCTGATCCTCCCGTCGCGGGCTCCGATCTTCGCGAAGGCGTCCGCTGCTCAGCTGTCGCCGAACATCCGGTCCCTGTCACCGGCCTGCGCGAGGAAGGCCTGCAGCGCGGGGTTCAGCGACCGTTCCTCGTCGGCGAAGTGCGCGTTCATGACGGACTTGATCTCGTTGATCTTCGTGAGCAGCCGCTCCGGAGAGGACTCGCCCGAGTCGAGACATCTCTGGAAGTCGGCGAGGAGCCGCGCGAGCCGGCGGTGGTCGCGGGTGAGACGTTCGATCACGGGCCTCAGCTCCGGCATCTGCCGCAACAGGGCAGGAAAGAAGCTGTCGTCCTCGCTGCGGTGGTGGCTGCCCAGCGCGGCGCAGAAGGTGTAACAGTGGCTGCGCAGGTCGGGTTTGGACGCCTTGGCGTGCTTGCCGGAGCGGATGGACACCCTGGCCTGCTCCAATGCCTGCTCCAGCCGGTGATGGGCGTTCTGCAGTTCGAGGTCCCAGGCGTGGACGCGGTCGCGCGGCACTATGCGTTCCTCACTTTCTGTCCCTCACTTTCTGTCGTGCTTGTCGGCAGGTGACTCATCCGAGCCCTTACGGGCCTTTTCCTCGACGAGCAGTTCGGGCAGCTGCGACACCAGCCGCCGATGCCAGGCGATCTCAGCGCGCAGCCGGCTGACGCGGTGCCGCATCGCAAGGGTTTCCGCCAGGGTCAGGTACCGCGCGACCACCCGGGCGTGGGCTTCATACTCGGCGAGCATGGCTTCCAGGGACGCGATCCTGGCGTCGATGATCGCGGGCAGGTCGTCAAGGTGCCGCGGATCCAGCCGGGTGAGGACGAGGTCGAATGGATCGGGCTTGAGGACGATCTCGCGCAGCCCGCCCAGCCGCAGCGATGACAGCGCCTGCGCACCGGCGCCGGTGATCTGCCATACCTTGCGTTCGGGATACGCGCCGACCTGCTCGGTTCTCACCGCTTCGATCAGCCCCTCCGCGGCCAGGCGCTTGATCGCCCCGTAGAGCCCGCCGACGGTGATGTCGGTCCACATGTCGAGGCGCTCCTCCTCGAACAGGAGGCGCAACTGGTGGCCGTGCATGGGGCCGCGCTCGGACAGGGCGCCGAGAATGAAGATCCGGATCGATGACACACGACTACTCTCGCGCGAGTAAGCCCTTTGGGCAAGAGTGCCCGCGCCCGTCTACAGCGCCAGAGTCTCCCCGGCGAGCTGTTCGCCGAGGCCGGTGCGCCGGTATCGCAACCGGCGGCCCTCCCGTTCACCCGTCACCAGCCCGGCGTCCCTGAGCGTGGTCAGGTGGTGTGAGGCGGTCGCCGGGGCCAGCCGAAGGGCGGCGGCGACCTCCCCCGTGCTGGACGGCTCGGCCAGCAGGGCGAGCACGGCCGCACGGGTCGGGCCGAGCAGGGCGGCCAGCGCCGCCGGCGGCTCGGCCGGCACGGGCCGGTCCCACAGCCGGCCGTGGCCGCGCGGCGCGTACCACAGCGCACGCCCCGCCGGAGTGTCGGTCAGCGTGTACACGTGCGGGCCGGTGAACCCGGTCGGCAGCAGGGTGAGCGGGTGCCCGTCCAGGCCGAACTCGCCGTCCTTGGCGTACGCCAGCCGCAGCGCCTCACCGTCCCAGTCGAGCCTCGGGTGCAGGTCCGTCACCAGCGCCCGAGGCCCGCGCTCGGCGGCGAGCAGCCCGCGGCGGGTCAGCTCGGCCTCCGCGAGCGCGCGTAGCCGCGGCCAGCTCGGCGCGATCGCCAGCGTGAAATAGCGCCGGATCTCCCGCACCGTCTCGGCCAGCGCGCCCGCCGGGTCGGTGGAGAAGCGTTCGACCTCAGGCGGCGCGCCGTGCCCGGCCCAGGCCCGGTCCACCTCGGACGCGACCTGGTCGAGCGGGGTGGCGGCCACCACCCGCAGCTCCTGCTCCAGGGTCGGCCGGGTGATGGGCGGCGCCGGGGTGAGGAAGTCCGGCACGTAACCGGTGGGGCCCGGGACCAGCGAGTGGAGTGTGGTCAGGCTACGCAGCAGCGGCTCGGCCCGGGCCCGCCAGGACGCGGGGGCCAGCCGCGCGGAGCGGGAGCGCAGCGCGAGGCAACTGGCCACGACCTCCGCCATCGGGCTGTGCGCGAACCTGACCCGCAGCAGGTCGGCGGGGGCTAACTCGATCCGGATCACCCGTCCATTCGAGCATGCTCGAACGGTTAACGGAGAGCACCCCCCTGTTCCTACGGTCGGCGCATGGAATACACCCGTTTGGGGCGGACCGGCCTGCTCGTCAGCCGGATCTGCCTCGGCACGATGAACTTCGGCTGGCAGATCGGCGAGGACGAGAGCCACGCGATCCTCGACCGGGCGCACGAGGAGGGCGTCAACTTCGTCGACACCGCGAACATGTACGGCCGGGAGACCGGCGACGGCCTGAGCGAGCGGTTCATCGGCCGCTGGTTCGAAAAGTCCGGTCACCGGGACCGGATCGTGCTGGCCACGAAGGTGTACGCCCCGATGACCGACTGGCCGAACGACGGCGGGCTGTCGGCCCGTCACATCGTCGCCGCCTGCGAGGCGTCGCTGCGCCGCCTGCGGACCGACTGGATCGACCTCTACCAGATGCACCACGTGCAGCGGGACACGCCGTGGGAGGAGATCTGGCAGGCCATGGAGACGCTGGTCGTCCAGGGCAAGGTGCGATACGTCGGGTCGTCCAACTTCGCCGGCTGGCACCTCGCCCGCGCCCAGGCGGCGGCCGACCGGAGGAACTTCCTCGGCCTGGCCTCCGAGCAGTGCAAGTACAACCTGCTCACCCGGCACGTCGAGCTGGAGGTGCTGCCGGCCGCTATCGAGCTGGGGATCGGCATTCTGCCGTACTCGCCGCTGCACTTCGGCGCGCTGTCCGGGGCGCTGCGCAAGCAGCGCGAGGGCGCGGCAGGCCGCAGCGTCCTGCACGCCCCCGAGCGGGTCGAGCCGCACCGCGCGGCGATCGAGGGCTACGAGAAGCTGTGCGCCGAGATCGGCGAGGAGCCCACCACGGTCGCGCTCGCGTGGCTGCTGTCGCGGCCCGGGGTGGCCGCCCCGGTCATCGGGCCGCGCTCCCCCGGGCAGCTCGACCTGCCGCTGACCGCGCTGCGCACCGAGCTGTCCGCCGAGACCCTGGCACGGCTGGACGAGCTGTTCCCGCCCATCGGCAACGGCGGCCCCGGCCCCGAGGCCTGGGCGTGGTGAGGCTTCCCCCGGCCGTCAACCGGGCCCAGCCGAGGCGGGCCGTGGGCAGCTCGGGCGGTGACTGACCGCACAGGACGAGCGTTCGGCCGACGTGGCCGCGGTCATCGCATGTGTCGTCGCGGCCGCCTCACGCATTCTGCACTGCGACGAGGCATGGGCCATCCAGCTCGGGCTCCCCGTCCGCGCTGTCGGCGCCACCGGGACCTTCGTCGGGCCACAGGGCGTTGAAGCAGCACGACGGAGACATGGGGAGCCCCTGCCGGCGCTCGCCCGGTCGATCGTCGTGCCGAAGGCCACGATGCGCGTACCAGAGGTCGGGGTGTGCACGTGCGGGCTGGGGAACCCGGTCGGCAGCAGGGTGAGCGGGTGCCTGTCCAGGCCGAACTGCCCGTCCTTGGCATAGACCGCAGGCCGAGCCGTCCCAAGTCCGGTTAGTGGCTGGGTTCCGGCGCTCTGTCTCAGGCTGCTGGTCCCCGTCCTCGTCGTGGTCAGGCTCTCCCATGTGTTCCACGCCCTGCTCGACCTCCTGCCCGCTGCTCGCTAAGCCTGTAGCTCCAACAAATCGCGCCGCACGGTTGCTCATCGTGAGGTGGCCGGGAGAAAATTAAAACAGACTTTCGAATCCGGCGAGGAGGTGCCATGGATCTGTTCGGCTCCCATCCTGGGCACCCTCGTGATTCGAACAACGCCAACAATGCCAACAACGGCGACCAGGCCAACAGCGGCAACAGCGCCAACGGGGGCACCGGCGGCGACGGCGACTGGTGGGACCGGCTGACCGCCGGTTCGCCGTTGTGGTCGTCCGAGGGTTCGCTCGCCCGCGAGTACTTTCCGATCATCGACCCTGAGCTAGGGCAGCACGCGAGCCACACCGGCAGCGGAGCCCCAGATGGTGGGGTCACAGACGGTGAGGACGCAGACGGTGAGGCCACCAGCGACGGCGCGACCGGTGCCGGGAGGGCCGGCAGTGCCGGTGATGGTGCCGGTCGGGGCAGGGGCCGGTCGTCGTGGGTGCTGGTGGGTTCTCTTCGTGAGTCGGCGCAGGCGCTGGCGTTGGCGCCCTTGCCGGATTCGCCGGAGATCTGTGTGGCCGAGGCTGAGGAGTTGATGTTCGCGCGGGATCGGATCACCTGCGCGTTGGCTGAGCGGGTGGGGCGGGTACATCGGGCGGGGCAGGCCAAGCAGCATGGGCATGCCTCCACCCGTAGTTGGCTGCGTACGGCCGGGGGGATGAGTGTGGCGGGGGCGGGCCGCCTGCTGACCCTGGGCGTGGAGCTGGCCCGTCTGCCGGGGGTGCGGGAGGCGTTCGCCGCCGGGAGATTGTCCGCGGGGGTGGTGGAGGCGATCTGCACCGCCACCTCCCAGTTGACTGATGAGCAGGCCGGGCTGGTGGAGCCGATTTTGCTGGAGCTGGCGGGCAGGGCGGGCCCGGCGGAGGTGGCCAAAGCCGGGCGTTATCTGCGTGCGGTGCTGGACCCGGATGGGGA